>NZ_JBQCVL010000002.1:0-127115 GCF_051958425.1 Neisseria sp. P0013.S005
AGGATAGCTTTGAACATGGACAACAGGGGATAAGCGGGACGGCCGCGGTGGTCTCGGAGGTAACGGGTTCTTTGACGGTTCAGGTACTGTTCGATCGGTTGCCAATCAATCACTTGATCCAACTTCAATAGTGGGAAGCGGTCGATGTGTTTGGCAATCATGGCTTGGGCGGTTTGCTGGAAGAAGGTGCTCATGAGAAATCTCCTAAATGTCTTGGTGGAAATTTAGGGGATTTTGGGGGATTTTGCAAAGGTCTCGGGATATCAACGTATTAAAACCATTGGAGAAAGCGAAATTTATTTATACCGTTTCAGCTGGTGATTCAAAAGCCTCTGCAGGCATGGCTCAAGTTGGAAAAATGCTGAAACAAGATAAAGTCAGCTACGCCGAAACTGAGTTCTCTGCCAAATTACCGCAGACCGAACAAGACGCAAAAGTCCAACAAATGCTTGCCCAAGTCAAACGTATTAACTTCATCCGTTTCGCACCAAATACCGTAATTCCGGAAAACTCAACCCACAAAGGTGCAGAGCATATGTACTCATTTGATTACGCCTATTTACTCGAACCTGCCCGTGATTGGTTGATGCAGCAGCGGCGCGAAAAGTAAGCTTCAAGCACAACTTTCAGGCTACCTAAAACCAAGTGTAGGCTGCTTTTAAGGTAGTCTGAAACCCAAAAAAGCAGCCTGCACTTGCCTTCAAAAATTAAGGGGATGATGTAGATTGGCACTAAAACAAATCTAGAATAAACTATCAATAAATATAAATATTTAAAAATAAAGGTGACAATATGAAACTACATTCGATAAAAATTACCAATTTCCAAAGTTTTGGTGAGAAGCCAACAAAATTTACATTAGAAGAAATCACCTACCTAATTGGTCCAAATGGCTCAGGAAAGACGGCTGTTTTACAAGCACTATGTAGATTATTTGCTTTTGATCCATCTTTGCGTCGAGTTAAGCGAACTGATTTCCATATTCCACAGAATGAATCTTCTCCCCCAGATCAAAGAACGCTATGTATTGAAGCTGATTTTATTTTTCCTGAAACAGCAAATGCTGACGATAATTCGACAGTAGCTCCTTTCTTTAGTCATATGAGATTAGATGGGGTAACTGGTTTGCCCCGTGTACGTTTTCGTTTGACAGCAACAATGGATTTTATTGGAGAAATTGAAGAAAAATTTGAATATGTTTTAACTCAGGATGGAAAAACAACACAATCAGTTTCTAGAGCTGATAGAAGCCTTATCCAGCTACATTATCTACCCGCTCAAAGAAACCCATCAGATCATATAGCCTATAATACAAATGCTTTATTAGGTCGGCTATTACGGGCAGTAAATTGGAAACATGAGTCTGAAAATGTGCGGACACTAACAGAACAAATAAACTCGTGTCTTGAAAATAACACATCTGTTCAAATTATAAGTGACGCTTTGAAAAAGACTTGGGAAATTGTTCATAAAGGAAGCTATTTTAAAGAGCCTAAAATTTCTTTTGCTCATTCTGAAATTGAAAATATCTTGCGCCACATGTCTGTTTCATTTACACCTGGTCATGATAAGGAGATTGTCGATTTTTCTCGCTTAAGTGATGGGCAAAAATCTATGTTATACCTATCATTAGTTTTAATATCACAGTCAATCTACCATTCTGTTAGGAATAATGAAAATAACTCTTTTTATGTTGAAAAACTACGCCCTCCTATCTTTACCTTAATTGCGTTAGAAGAACCTGAAAATAGTTTATCTCCTCATTATTTAGGGAGAGTAATAGAAGCATTGAAACAAACGACACAGCATAATGATGCTCAAGCTATTATTGCAACTCATTCGCCCGCAATGTTACGTAGAGTTTCCCCTAAACATATTCGTTATCTACGCTTAAATGGCTTGAGAACAACAATGATTAGAATGATTTGTTTACCAGATGAATCAGATGATGCACATAAATTTGTTCGAGAAGCAATTCAGGCATTCCCTGAAATTTATTTTTCACGTTTAGTTGTATTAGGAGAAGGAGATAGTGAAGAAATTGTATTGCCTCGGATCTTAAGTGCTAAAGGGATTCCTGTTGATTCATCTGCTATCACAATTGCTCCTCTTGGGGGAAGACATGTTAATCATTTTTGGAGATTACTGTCTCAATTAGAAATCCCTCACATAACTTTATTGGATCTTGATGTTGCTAGATTTGGTGGGGGATGGGGAAGAATTAAATATGTAAAGGAACAATTAGAATATTATAAAAAGATCACTTTATGGGAAGATATCTCTATACCAGATTGGAATAATAATGATACTTTAATTAGAGAGAAGCACTGCTATTACCCAAAAAACAAACCATCATTTAATCTTTTTCAAAGGTTGGAAAGTCTAGGTGTATTTTTTTCTACTCCAATGGATCTAGACTTTGCAATGTTAAGCGCATTTCCTAATAAATTTGAAATAACAGACACAGAAACATTACCAGACCAAGATCTTATTAAATCTGTTTTAGGTAAAAAACATCATAATCCTGAACAATACACCGAAGAAGAAAGAAAACTTTTTGCTAGTTATCATAAATTATTTAAATTAGGTAGTAAGCCGGTAAATCATATTCAGGCACTTGCTGATTTAATTGATGAAGAATTATTAAAGAACATGCCAGAATCTCTTTCTCGTTTGGCGGACGCTGTGAAAACTAAATTATTGGGGATTCCGGAATGATTTCATCTGAACAATGGCTGCCTGCAGATGGATTAACGCTAGAACCTAATGCGATGAAAGCTGCAAAAGAGCAAGAAAAATGCTTAGCATTGACCGCTGGTCCCGGTGCAGGAAAAACTGAAATGCTAGCTCAAAGAGCTGATTTTCTTTTTCGTACAGGTACGTGCCGTTATCCAAAGCGAATTCTTGCAATTTCTTTTAAAGTAGATGCAAGCACGAATTTAAAAGAGCGTGTTAAACGCAGATGTGGTTCTGAATTAGCTTCTCGTTTTGATAGTTATACTTTTCATGCATTCGCTAAACGGATTATTGATAGATTTAGAATAGTATTAACCGGCGATGATGCCTTGTCGGAAAATTATTCTATTGGTAATAGAAAAATTACAGGAACACAAATTACATTTAACGATCTTGTTCCTTTGGCTATTGAAATTTTAAAAACTTCGAACATAGCAAGAAACGTTATACGGCAAACTTATTCAGATGTATTTTTAGACGAGTTCCAAGATTGTACTGACCTTCAATATGAATTAATTAAACTAGCTTTTCAGGGAACTTCAGCTAGATTAACTGCCGTAGGAGATACGAAGCAAAAAATTATGGGCTGGGCTGGTGCATTGGAAGGAGTTTTTGAAACATTTGCTCAAGACTTTTCAGCTGAACCATTAAATATGTATCGTAATTTTAGATCTAAACCTCGCCTATTAAGGTTACAAAACAGAATTATTCAAAATCTGGATCCTAATTCTGTTATGCCTGAGGAGTTATTGAGAGGCGATGAAGGAGAAATTTTACTTTGTGAATTTGAAAATGATGTTGAAGAGGCTAAAAGCATAGTAGAACGTATTAGCGAATGGATATCCAATGAAAAAATCCCATTACATGAAATTGCAATATTGGTATCTAAACAAGCTGAATCATATGCTGCAGTTATTATGAAAAATCTTGAAGAAAAAAATATTCCCTATCGTAATGAACAGCAATTACAGGATATATCTACAGAACCAATAACAAGGTTAATAATTGATTATCTTCTTTATTTTTACGGAGATAGAGAGCCTCAATCCTGGTTGCGATTACAAGAGCAAATACTACCATTTGTTGATGACAAGGAATTAGAATTTAGTAAACACCATTATCTTCAAGATTTTATTATTAACCAAAAGAAAATCATTAAAAAATCTGAAAGTACATCAGGAAGGTTTACTTGCTGGAGACAAGTTATGAGTTCTTTTTTAGAGCAACTTAGTATTGAAACAATAACCGCACTATCTTCCGATTATGAATCAGAATCTAGATTAAGAGAAATCGTAAATTCAACAACAACGAAAATTCAAGAATTACTAGAAAAAGAATCTGATTTAATTAAAGTGCTAAAATCCTTTTTAGATGATCAGGCAATTAGGATTATGACTATCCATAAAAGTAAGGGATTGGAATTTCACTCTGTTATTATGTTGGCTGTAGAAGAGGAAACATTTTGGGGAGATAAAGATGCTGAACGTTGTGCATTCTTTGTGGGCGTATCTCGCGCTAAGCAAAGATTGTTAATAACTAATTCCAAGGAAAGACAAAAACCAGAAGGTGAAAGGAGGTGGAGTTGTCACAGAAATAAACATGCTGAGTATTGGGAATATTTCATATAGCTTTCTAATAAACCCAAAGTTTGTCTAGAAATAGTTGCAAAAACACCTGAAAATTTGACCGCTCTTTAGCATAAAAAAGGCCGTCTGAAATTTAAGTTTCAGACGGCCTTTTATGTTTGAATTATTTACGACTTAAATACATTAGAATGTCAGCTGTAACTTGTTAAGGTATTTGTTGGAACTAGGCTACAACTGCTGAAATTCCTTGCGGAATGCCAACGGTGCTTGCTGCATTTCTTTCTTAAAAAATTTGCCAAAATGCGTAGCCTCTTCAAAGCCGAGTTGCCACGCGATTTCTTTGACGGACGCTTTCGTATAGGCTAATAATCGCTTGCTTTCCAATAAAATCCTTTGATTAATGAACTGTTTTGCCGTTAGCCCCGCATACGGATGATGCGTTGGCAGCCCGGTACGCTCCAACCCTCACCGATCCAGCCGGTACCTTCTTGGTCGGAATTATAGCTGTGGCTCCATACCAGCGGCAGAATGCATTCAAAGGCAAAGACGGTTTTGTTTGTCAGAAACTTTAAACCATGTATCGGATTGACCGGCTGACTAGCGCCCACTGCACCCTTACAGAATAGACAGGTTTTTTACTGAATTTGCCGTTCATATGGAACATATCGCCAGTGCGCACGATATAGTGTTTGAGGATTTTAACCGAGGAAGAATGACGCATCGGCCAGACCGGTTTGGTAGCGGTACGGCTTTTTACCCCTTTGCGGCCGGGAAGGGCGATTTCGTCGCCATAAGTCTTGTCCGTCTTACTGGCTTTAAAGACAAAAGCAGACTTACGGTTGAGGCGTATATCTTTGGCAACGCTCTTGGCACCTCCGAGAATGGCAAAGAGTGGAAATGGAATGAGCGGAACAGAAGGAGGAGTTGGTGGAGGCGGCCAACAGAAATTAGGGAGAGTAAATACAACGCAGAACTTGCTGCTTTTACGGGCGATTTTATTGACGCTTTACTCCAGAGCTTGGATGGTGATATGAAGATTGATATCCGTTGACTGAATCTTACTTTATTGGGATATGAAAAGAAAAGCGTAGTGAGAAAAAAAGAGGATAGCTGAGTTGAAATAATATCAATTGCGCTTACTGAAATGTGAAACACAAAAAGGTCATCTGAAATTTTTCAGATGACCTTTTCTTGTAAGTAATTGTAACACAGGAATTAATAGACTTAAATACTAGCATTATTAATTTAACATAATATAAATTAATTTCCTTTTCCCTATTTTTCACAAATTCTGCTGTTTTATTCCTATATGTCAAATGAGAATTAATGATACTCTAGAGAGTGTGCTCATAGTACTCCAATTTTTAGTATCAAATCAATAGGTTTTAATAGAAATTTGGCTGTTTAATTTTACTGTGACCCTATCATTAATTGTAGCCTGATGAAATAAAGTAGGGCAAAGATAGTGAATTGTGCTAACTTTGTTTAAACTTATTCAAAACCGATCAGATGGTCTTATTTTCATTAATTCTATTTTTTTCTCTCTACAATTAGTTATTATTACTTATAACTACTTTCAATCCATGCATTTTAGTTTCCACCGTTTCTCCTACTTTTTTTCAATCTTTCCTTAATCATGTGTGAACCTTTGCTTTTTCAGTCAATGACGTTATTTATTGGAGAAAAGTTTTCACTATCAGCCTTAACAATCACTATTAAAATATGCTCCGATGTTCTGTCTCCGCCTGTATGCGGCTTGGGCTACGGCGAGGCTGCATTCGAGTAGGTTGCGGTTTTCATATTCAGACGCGGTGTGCGGCTCGCTTTGGTTTTGCTTCCAAAACTGCAGTTGGGCGATGGCGCGGCGCAGGTCGGTATCGTTGCGGAGGATACCCAGATGGCGTTGGTTGAACGCTTGCAGGGTGGGGCGGCTGAATGCGTTTTGGAGACCGTCTGAAAAGATGTCTGCTCCGGCGGAGGGGTTTTCAGACGACCTTTTGGACGGTGCGGTTTGGAACGCTTGTCCATCTGCGACGGGCTGGTATGCCTGCCAGCTTTCGGCGTAGCTGCGGATGAGGTAAGCGTCGTATAAATCGTGGCTGAAGAACGACCAGAACACGGGTTCGTCCTGATAAGTCAGGCTGATGCCGTCGGGTGTATGGAGTTTCAGGTAGACTTGCGTTTGACGGTCGATATGCAGGGCGAGGCTGTTTGGGGAGGAGGGATGGTGGGGCAGTCTGCTGCGTATTGTTCCAGAACGGCGTTGAGCGATCGGTAGTGCATGGGGTGTATCCTTTGAAAGGCGTTCAGCGATAACTGATGACGATCATCGTACTGCCGTCTTTATTGTAGTAATACGCGCCCGCATTGCCCCATGTAAATCGGCGGCATTTGCCTGCTGCCGATGTTTCAATGGAGCAAGGGGCATCGCCCAGCTGCTTATCCAGCCATCGATCAAATTGTTTTCTGCGTTGCAATTCGCGCTCCTCCGACCATGCTGCCCAGCTATTGTCCTCGCCTATCGGGTAGAAGAATATGGATAAGCGCTCCAGCCGCTGCTGATCGAACTGGGCGGTAAGGGTGTATTGTTCGGATTGCTTGGTAAATGACAAACCGAAAAATGTTATTCCCGTTTGCAGATGATTCGGGCTTGATTTTGGGAAACATGCAATCCAGTCATCAAGCGTGGTTCGTGCACTAATAATATTGCAGTCCGGCAAGATGATGCTGCCGTTTTCAGGGTTTATCTTCATCGGTTTGAATTTCCAAATGTAGTTTTCAGACGACCTGAAGGCAAGCGGAAACAGACGATGAATGTCGCTTGAGCCTTCTTGATTTTTAGGTAGCCTCTTTATCATACATTTCCCGCAACACCTCCGTCAGCCAGTCGAACACCTTTAACACGCGCCCGGAAGTTACTGTGCGTTGCGGGCAGTAGATATAGAGTTGCCACGGGCGGCGCGGGATTTCGGGGAAGAGTTCCACAAGTTTGCCGTTTTGCAGGTAGGTTCGGCACAGATGTTCCGGGATATAGGCGGCAACGCAGCCTGACAGCGCAGCGGCGAGTTCGTTGGCAAGGTCGTCTGTGATGAAACGGATGTTTTTTTGGAAAAACGTGCATTTCTGCGTTGAGCGGCCAGCCCCACGGGCGGTTGGTGTTGGTGTCAATGAGCGACGATGCGGGGAAACGGCCGGTTAATTCGTCTAGGCTTTGCGGCGTGCCGTGGCGACGATTTTGTCGGTGGTGTCGCAGATTTTGTGGACAATCATCAAATCTTCCGCCTGTGTGCCGATGCGGATGCCGATGTCGAGTTGGTTTTTCACCGCGTTAAGTTTGGCGTCGTTGCTGCGCCAATCGATATAAAGTTCGGGATAGTCAGCGCATTTTTCCAGCAGGTGGGCGAGTATGCGGCCATTATCGTTCCACTGCGGTACGGTGATGCGGACGATGCCGCGTATCTCGTCTTTTTCTTTGGCGGCAGAAAACAGGTTTTCGCTGTCGGCAAGGAGCTGCTGGGCGCGCAGCAGGAAGGCTGCGCCAAACTCGGTCAGGTGGATATTGCGTGTGTTGCGGGTAAAAAGCTGTTCGCCGAGATGTTGTTCCAATTCGGCAATCACGCGCGTTACCACTTGCGGCGAAACGGACAGGCGCAGTGCGGTTTTGCGGAATTGCAGGGTTTCGGCGGTGGAACAGAAGTATTTTAGGGCGTTGAGTTTGTCCATGTTTAGAATAATTACGGCAAGGCTACCTGAAAAATATAACATGCTTTTCTAGAAAATTTTGCCTGATAGTGAAATCCATACTGGATACGGGGAGAAAAATAAGCCATAATGTCCGCAAAATTTCCCAGAGGAAACTATGGAACATACATCTTCTTTCGCCTTGCTCCAAGAGGCGCGTACCCGTTATACGCAGCGGGAATTGGCACAGAAAATCGGCAAAACTGCCAAAACCATCCAGCGGTGGGAGAAGGGGGAAACGCCTTGCCCCCCGATGCTGGAAGCTGCTTTGCGTGATTTGCTCGGCCAAACGGAGCACAGCAATAAACCATACAGGTTTAAATTTATCGATTTGTTTGCGGGCATCGGCGGCATCCGCATGGGTTTTGAAGCACATGGCGGAGAATGCGTTTTTACCAGTGAATGGAACGATTTTTCCAAAAAAACCTATTTGGAAAACTACGGTAACGGGCATCCGTTTGTCGGCGACATCGTGCCGTTTCCTGCTGAAAGCATCCCAAACCACGACGTGCTACTGGCCGGATTTCCCTGCCAGCCGTTTAGCATTGCCGGGGTCAGCAAGAAAAACGCACTCGGCAGGCCGCACGGGTTTGAATGCACCACGCAGGGCACGCTGTTTTTTGATGTCGCCCGCATTATTGCTGCCAAACACCCGAAAGCCTTTCTATTGGAAAACGTGAAAAACCTGTTGTCGCACGACAAGGGCAATACGTTTGACGTTATTCTGCATACTCTACGCGATGAATTGGGCTACGAAGTCCATTACCGCGTTATTGACGGACAACACTTTACGCCGCAACACCGCGAACGCATCATTATTGTAGGTTTCCGCGAAAAAACCGATTTTTCTTGGGATGATTTGCAACTGCCCAAGCAAGATCATAAGCTGGCCACCATTCTGCATAATACTGACGGATACGAACCCGTACTGCCGTGGGATGAAAACCGTTTTTTCAATCATGAAAGCGGCAAAGTGCAGGACAAATACACGCTTACCCCAAAACTATGGGCATATTTACAGGCGTATGCGGAAAAACACCGCGCCGCAGGCAACGGTTTCGGTTTCGGCATGGCTTACCCCGATGGTATCGCCCGTACCCTTTCCGCCCGTTATTACAAAGACGGTTCGGAAATCCTGATTTGGCAGGGGAAAGGCAAACGTCCGCGTCGTCTGACCCCGCGCGAATGCGCCCGCCTGATGGGGTTTCCCGATACGTTCCGCATACCGGTGAGTGATACGCAGGCGTACAGGCAGTTCGGCAACAGCGTCGTCATGCCCGTTATTCGGGAGGTGGCGCGGATTATGCTGCCGCGCATCTGCGCCATGATTGAAGCCGAAAGTACGCCGATTACCTTGCCTTTATTCGTGTAAGAAAGGGAAACTCATGAAACGCGGTTATTTGTCCGATTATTTCGAAGGCGTTGCCGTTAAAAGGTTGAGTGCGGTGGAAGCCGATGTTATCCGCTCAAACCAACATGAATTTAATGGCGTGGAAGGTTTGAAAAATATTCTTGGCGAGCCGAGCGGCAAGATGCGTTTTGCCGCCAAATTCTTATATCTGACAGACCAAGACGACGAACCGATAGCGGAAGACGGCTTTTTGACATGGTATGACGCCCGGCAAAGAGCGAGAATCGAACGTGGTGTCATGCGTTGGGAATATCGGCTTTATTTCCCGACTAATTTGGTTTCACAATGCGCCGCAGAAGGGGACTTGTTGGTTATCGCAAAGAAATCCGATGATACTTTGCTGGCCGTTGTTGCCGAAAAAGGGACAACCATAGAACATCAGATTTTATGGTTGTTCGGTTTTTCAGACCTGACCCATCCCGGATTTTCCGTCAAATCCGAATTAGAAAACGAACAGGACAGAATCAGCTTTGCTGCCAGAGTAGTTTTGGAACAAATCGGGGTAGAGATAGAAGATGAAGCACCCAATTATCTCGATGAGATGCTGTTGAAATTTAACGGTACGTTCCCCAAAACTACCGAATTTTCGGTTTACGCACGAAGCACCCTACCTGATTTGTCTGGTTTTGAAGACCCCGACAATGCGCTTTTAAGATGGATGGAGCGTGAAGAAATCCTGTTCCGAACTTTGGAGAAACACCTGCTGGGCAACAGCCTGCGCGAACTGACCCAAAACCACGCGGAAGACACCGAAGCCTTTATCAAACTGGTGCAAAGCACCTTGCAACGGCGTAAATCACGGGCAGGCTCAGCGCTGGAAAACCATATGGAACAAATCTTTCAAGACCATAAACTGTGCTATTCCCGCACGCCCGTTACCGAAGGAAAAAAGAAACCAGATTTTATCCTGCCTTCCATTACCGACTACCACAATCTCGAATTTCCCGCTTCACGACTGACCATGTTGGGCGCGAAATCCACCTGCAAAGACCGTTGGCGACAGATTTTAAATGAAGCCGACCGTATCCCACATAAACACCTGCTTACCTTGGAACCGAGTATCAGCGAAAACCAAACGGCGGAAATGCAAGACGAAAACATACAGCTTGTCCTACCCCAAGGCCTGCATAACACCTATACGCAGAAGCAGCAGCAATGGCTGATGGATGTGGGCGGTTTCCTTGATTGGGTGAAGACCCTTCAGCATTAGCACCTTAAATCAAATAAAGCAAAAAGCAGCCTGCAACTTCATTTGAAAGTGCAGGCTGCTTTTTTAAGTTTCAGGTAGCTTTAGACTTATAACTTCATTGAAGTTATGCTTTCAGGCTGCCTTGCATCTACGACCGTTTATCGGAATTCAAACAACTCCAAATGTTGCGACCGCGTTTTCAGGCTGTCTGAGATGCTACGTGTGAAACTGCGACTGCCGCAGAGCCACAGGTTGCGGTTTGCACTGTCTCGGACGGTTTGACCGATATGTTCGGTGGTGAGTCTTTGGGTTTCGGAGGGGATATAGTGGAAATAGACATTGGCTTGTTGTGCTAAATTTTGCCAGTGAGCGAGCGTTTCGGCAGGTAGGTTTCTATCGGCATGAAACCAGTCTGTCGGCTGGGTAGCGGGCTATTTGGCCAGTTCATTGAGTCGTGCGAGAAATGGGGTAAAACCGATACCGTTGCTAACCCAGATTTGCGCTTCTCCATCAGAAAAGTCGAATCGTCCGTATGCGCCGTCGATTTGCACGGTGTCGCCGATGTTCAGGCGCTGCGGCAGGCGGTGGGTGTAGTCGCCCAAGTCTTTGATCACGAGCGTGAGCTCTTGGTTGTCAGGCTGCCAGTTGGAGGCGATGGTGACGGGGTGGCTTTCTCCGTGTTCGCGTAAAAAGAGGAATTGTCCTGCGCGGTGTCCTTGCCATTTCGGGGCGTTCAGGGTCAGAGAGAGCAGTTTGTCGTTTTGATTCAGGGCGGATACGGTGGCGTTTTGCGGGTTGCCGATGCGCTTGAATAGGGCAATCAGCGAGCAGGCGATGCCTGCAAGCAAGGCGGCGATGAGCAGCCAGCCCAGCGGTTGCGACCAATAGGCAAAATTTGCCAGTACGATGGTGTGCCACACGAGCGCGAGATAACTGGGGACGATAAGTATGTGGAGTTTGGCAAACCAGCGGTAAGGTATACGTTTGATGAGGGCGGCGACAAGCAGGATGATTGCGACATAAAAAGCAATTTCGCCAACTTCTTCGGCAAAGTGGCGTTGGGTAGCCAGCCAATCTTTTAACGTCAATATTTCCTGCATCGGCGGGCGTGGCGGACGTTTTCCGTCAATCAGACTAAGTTCGATAAGCCATTTGGGGAATTGTTTGCAGATCCAATGCAGGATGCTGCCTGAAAGGGCAATGATGCCGAGCCATTTATGCAGGCGGTACATTTTGTCCAGCCCGCCAAGCGGGGTTTCCAGTATTTTGGGGCGCACAGCAAGTATTAGACAGCCACTCATGGCCAGTATGCTCAAGTTTGCCGATTTGGCTTTCTTCGGTTAGTACACGCACGCGGTTGTTCGGCAGGTTTTCTAAAATCCAAGCATGATACACATCGCTGAAATCTTCGACTTCACCAAAGGTGCCGGACCACGCAAGGCGAACAAGATTGCCATCTTCGCTGATATCAAATTCTTCTACTTTGCAAGTTACATGAAAACCAAACGTAGCAAAAACAAAGTTAGCACCTGCTGAAAGTTGAGTGGTTGATTGCTAACTTGTCCAATCTCAAGCGCTTTGAGCCGCCTCTTAAAATTCAAGGCTTTACCAAAACACTGATTTGGCACGAAAGGACCCATAAAGATCCTGCGTATCACTGGATCAGAGAGCTGATTGAAAAGGCTTGTGCCGCAAGTGCAGCACAGGCAAAGGGATTGATTTTAAATTTGGCTTTACAGTAAGCCAAAATCATCACCGTACACATGGATACCGTGAATTATACCGCCGTCAGCCGCGCCGATACGCGTAAATTTATACGCGGTTAAGGCATTGAAAGCCGCGTGAACGTTCCGAAAGACGGAGAAATCGTGAAGCTGGATTGATAAACTGCGCATTACCAAAGCAGCCTGCACTTTGTTCGCGATGTATGAATCAATAAATGTTTGGCTTCCAGCAGCAGGCGGTCAGTGATGACGGTTTTGGTAGACAGTCCGCTTTGGGCAAGGCAGAGCGTCCCCAGCGTTTTTTCGCTGCACGCCAGTTGCGCTGCATAAAACCCGACTTGGTGTTGCGTAGAAAAATGCTGTTCTAATAATCGGTTGAATTGTTGCCAACGCAGGTTTTGTTTATCTTCAGGCTGCATGTTTTGCGCGTAGAGCGTAATCAACAGCGTGAGAAAAGCCTGTAATTGCGCTTGAATCAAAGGTTAGGCATTGATGTTTTGCCAGTCGGCATAGCGGCAACGTTTGAGTTGCATCAAGGCAGGCAGCAGCAATTCTGCGTGTGATGCATCGACCACTTGGCGATAGGGAAGGTTTTGCCATTCTTGGGTCAGATGCGCAGGCAGAAGTTCGGCAGGAAAGGACAATCCCCAGCCATCCCAGCCCTGCATAGATAAAAAATGGTGTACCTGATTGGGACGTATCAGCAGCCATTCTCCTGTCTTTTGCACTATCTGTTCAAAATCCAAAAGATGCCGACATTCGCCCTCGGTTACCCATAGCCAAATATATTGGTCAAAGCGGTGTTGGCTGCCTAACTGGGTGCGCGCCTGTTCGTCATCAGGGTGCTGGCTTTGCCCCGGAGCCGTTGCCACGGGATTTGTACAGGCAGGTGATTTACAGGATGTTGATGCGTGGAAAAATGCCAAATCCGCCCAATCCGTTGCCGAATACGGTTATCAGGCAATGCAGCGTGGTGAGTTAGTTGCATTTAACGACGCCAAATTGAAATTTGCATCAGATTGGGTAATACCGTTTCTGTCGCGTAAAACTGTATTGAAAATGTCGCGCATGGCAATGGAAAAGCGAAAATAGTCTAACGTATAGATTAAAAGCCGTTTGAAGAATGAAGTTCAAACGGCTTTTTTGAATTATAAGAAAGCGACAAATATATTCTTTGGTAGAGACTAGAAATAAAAAATTAAAAAATACAAATTAGAGTTGCAAGTTAGGATTAAATATCACTATTATTAATTTAACATAATATAAATTATGCGAACTTAGACTAGTGTGATGCAATAGTCTTTTCTACAGATTATGGCCACAACCAAGCCCATGTGCTTCGTCCTTCTCCTTGCAGTAAAACTAAAGTTCGGCAAGCTGAGGCTGTGTTCATGCATTCGAAGCCGATTCCGTAGGCTGATAAGGCTGCAGCAATTTTGGGATGCAGAAATTTTTGTTTTGCTCCTGTACCTATGATAATGACTTCTGGACGGTTTTCTGCTGTTTCAATTGCTGATATAAAAATTTGTTCGTTTAATTCTTCGATGGTTGCTTGAGGAATGATGCTAATTTTGCCATCTTGCCAGCAAATGGGTTCTGAGTATGTTTGTTCACCGATTTGCAATATGCCTTGTGAGGATGAAAAAAATGATGCGGCTTCATCGATATGGTTTTCTGTGATTTTCATGGCAATTCCTGTTTTTATGGTAGAACGATTTTCAGACGGCCTTTGGAAACCTTGCAAAAAAAGGTGCAAAATCAAGCAATATCAGGTAGGATTCAACGTTTGACCTTGTGCATTGATGCTTTGCTCTGAATTTACGATTGCAAGCGATTATAACAAGCCTTGGTTTTTCGTGATTATTTTAAAGTATCGGCTCAAAAGGAGACACAATGAAGCCAGTAAATATCGGTCTTTTAGGTTTGGGTACAGTCGGTGGTGGTACGGCTACTGTATTGCAGGACAACGCTGCGGAAATCAGCCGCCGTTTGGGACGTGAAGTCCGTATTTCTGCTGTTTGTGATTTGAACGAAGAAAAAGCCAAACAAATTTGCCCGAATGCTGCTTTTATCGAAGATCCGTTTGAGCTGGTTCAACATCAAGATGTTGATGTTGTTGTTGAATTGTTTGGCGGTACCGGTATTGCCAAAGATGCGGTATTGAAAGCGATTGAAAACGGCAAACACATTGTTACTGCCAATAAAAAACTGCTGGCTGAATACGGCAATGAAATTTTCCCTTTGGCGGAAGAAAAAAATGTCATGGTGCAGTTTGAAGCTGCTGTTGCCGGCGGTATCCCTATTATCAAGGCTTTGCGTGAAGGCTTGGCTGCAAACCAAATCCGCAGTATCGCCGGTATTATTAATGGTACCAGCAACTTCATTCTTACTGAAATGCGTGAAAAAGGCAGCGCGTTTGCAGACGTATTGAAAGAAGCTCAGGCTTTGGGCTATGCAGAAGCTGACCCTACTTTTGATATCGAAGGTCATGATGCCGGCCATAAAATTACCATTATGAGCGCATTGGCATTCGGAACGCCGATGAACTTTTCTGCCTGCTATTTAGAAGGTATCAGCAAACTCGACAGCCGCGATATCAAATACGCTGAAGAACTTGGCTACCGTATCAAATTGTTGGGTATTACCCGTAAAACCGACAAAGGCATCGAGTTGCGTGTACACCCTACTCTGATTCCTGAAAGCCGTCTGTTGGCTAACGTTAACGGCGTGATGAATGCCGTCCGCGTCAATGCCGATATGGTTGGTGAAACCTTGTATTACGGTGCGGGCGCCGGTGCATTACCGACCGCCTCTGCCGTGGTTGCCGATATCATTGATATCGCCCGACTGATTGAAGCGGAAACTGACCATCGTGTTCCTCACTTGGCATTCCAACCTTCGCAAGTTCAAGCGCAAAATATTCTGCCTATGGATGAAATCACCAGCAGCTACTATCTGCGCGTTCAAGCAACTGACGAACCGGGCACTTTGGGTCAAATTGCCGCACTTTTGGCCAAAGAAAATGTTTCTATCGAGGCTTTGATTCAAAAAGGCGTGATCAATCAAAGCACTGCTGAAATCGTGATTCTGACCCATACCACAGTGGAACACAATATCAAACGCGCTATCGCAGCAATTGAGGCACTGAGCTGCGTGGATGCTCCGATCACCATGATCCGCATGGAAAGCCTGCATGACTGAGCAACAAACGGAAAGGCCGTCTGAAGAGCAACTGGCGGCCAGAAAAAAAGCTAAGGCAAAAATCCGCACCATCCGTATTTGGGCATGGATTATTTTGTCTTTGCTGGCTCTGACCGCCCTGCTCTCACAATGCGCGATGAACAAGCCGCAGATGAAACAAAATGTGGTGGAGTCTTGCGTGAAAAACATTCCTTTTGCTGAAAAATGGCAAGCTGATTTGAAGGCAAAAGGTTTGGATGCGCAAAACGAGAAATTGGCTCAAGACTATTGTGTCTGCATGTGGGATCAGCCTTTGAGCAAACTCTCTGACGAGCAAATCCGAAACTTCGGCAAAATCAGCACTGAGGAGCAACTCAAGCTCTTGGGTGGCGCGGAAGCTTTTGAGGCACGCGATAAGAAATGCGTGGCTGATTTAAAGGCTGAGTAAACTAAGTATCGGTTTAAATCAAAGCTACAAGGCCGTCTGAAATTCCAGACGGCCTTTTTTATATTGAATAAATAGTAATAAGAATTGATTTCATTATATTTTAAGTTTAAGATAGCTTTGTTAATTGCTTTCTATGGTTGTTGCCATGCGCTACCATTTTCCTATTGCCATTGATATTTATGATTTTTTGTATACCGGCCGGTTTGACTATTTGGAAATCGGACAATCGGCAGAGTCTATTTTGCAGATGTTTCCAGCGCCTGATTGCGTCCCTAAAGGCTTGTTAGTGCAAAAAGGCTGGAATATTTGGCTTTATGGTGACATTGAACTGCATTTCTCCGACAATCGTTTGACACAGATTCGTGCTGATTTTCAGCCTGATACTGCATTAAGCGGCGGCCGTTGGGTAAAGTTGAATCCGTGGTTTTTTGCAAATGGCTGCCTTGATGTATACGCTGTCATTCAGCGCTTGGTGCAACGCAATATCGATTTTATTAAAACGGAAACGCATACTAATTTGATTTTACAGCTGCAAAGCGGAGTTGAATTGATTTTTGAAAAATGTCGGGGTATGAAACTTGCCTCGTTCCGCAAACAAAAAGCCTCCCTGCCCCATTGGGCGCGAGAAACAGCTTCTTAAATAAAACAATGCCGTCTGAAAACATCATTTCAGACGGCATTATCAATTACAAACCATTCAGTAATTGTCGGATTTTGGTCATTGTCATAGAAACCTGTTCGTTACAGCCGTCATTTCCTTTTCCATTATCAAAGCAATCAATGCTGCTGACGCTGCAAAAGTGGGCATAGGCCATTTTCAACTCTCTAACCAAAACGGCTTCGGGCATGCCGGTCATACCGAGTACATCTACGCCGTCACGTCGATAACGGACGATTTCTGCGCGGGTTGGACGACGTGGGCCTTGCAAGCAGCCATAAACGGCGGAGTCGTAAATCGGCACATTGTGCGCTTTCGTGATATTCAACAATTCTTGTCGCAATTCATCGCAATAAGGGTTGAAAAAATCGGTATGGACAACCGGGCATTCTTGACCTTCAAAAAAAGTATCTTTACGGCCATAGGTATAGTCGATCAAATCATCCGGCAACACCAAACTGCCGTTTTCAAAATCAGGATTGATACCGACGACTGAGGAAATGGCAATGATGTTTTCAACGCCTAAAGAATGTAACGCCCAGATATTGGCGCGGTAGTTGATTTCATGTGGCGCGATGGTATGACTGAAGCCGTGTCGTGCAAGGAAAACAATGTCCAAGCGCCCCAACCTGCCGAACAAAATAGGGCTGCTGGTTAAGCCGTATGGAGTACGTACGATTTTTCGCTCAGTAATTTCGAGTTCCGGCAGTTTGGTCAAGCCGCTGCCACCGATAATGGCTAACATATAGACTTCCTTTGTTATCAATGGCCGTCTGAAACTTGGATTTCAGACGGCCTTAATATTATCGATTTATTTATGTTTGTAAAAATGGCTGCCGAAATAGGCAGATGCGCCTTCACGCAATAAAACCAATGTTACGGCGGCAAGCGGCAGGCCGGCAAGCATACCGACAAAACCCATCAGCTGTCCGAAAGCCATCAACGAGAAAATCACCCAGAACGGAGACAAACCAATGCGGTCGCCGACGATTTTAGGCGTAATGAAAAAGCTTTCCAAGAATTGTCCGACACCGAATACAGCCCAGACCATCAACAAGCCCTGCCATGAGCCATATTGCAAAAGCGCGGCAATTGTCGCCAGCAAAAGGCCGGTAAATGCGCCCAAATACGGAATAAATACCAAAATACCGGCAATCATACCGATGGCAAAGCCGGAATCCAAACCGACCAGCATCAAGCCCAAGCCATAGACCAAGCCCATAATCATCATAACCATCAGCTGGCCGCGCAGAAACTCGCCTAAGACTTCATCCATATTGCCGCTGATACGCGTGTAGGTCTCGATAAAACGGCGTGGAACCAATTTGCTGATTCCGGAAGACCAGCGTTTCCAATCCAACAAGAAGTAATATAGCAACAAAGGCAACAACACCAAATTGCTGACGCCGCTGATCACGTTGCCGCTTTGACGCATCAAGGTAGGAATCCATTCTTTGAGCGTATTGCTCAACTCATCCGTATGCGACTGCAACCATGCAATAATCGATTCTTGATCGATTTGAATATAATCCCCGCTGACGCTGTTAAGCCACGGCAGCAGTTTGTTTTGAACAAAGCCCACGATTTGCGGCAGGCGTTCGGCCAGATTGTTAAACTGGTTCAACAACATAGGTACGATAATCAGTACCAACGACAGCAATACCAGTAAGGCAAACGCCATAATAATCATAGAGGCCGGCGCGCGACGGATACGCTTCAATTGCAGCCACTCAACCAAGGGATTCAAAACATAGGCCAAAACGGCAGCCACAATAAACGGCGTCAAAACATCGCCCAAAGCATATAAAAGCCAAATAAAGGCTGCGATGACGCAAGCCATAATAATCCACGGTTTTGCACCGCGCGTTTTCTTTTGATACATAAAAAGGTGTTCCCCAGTTGATGCTTAAGGTTTTCAAAATAAATAAGCAGTATAACAGATTCACAAAGGCCGTCTGAATGCGCGAGGCTATTAAGATAAAATAAAAATTGTTGACAATAATGCCAAAAAAAATTCAGCCTGAATCCTCCAATTTAAGATAAAATACGCTCCGACAATCTACCCCCATACCCGAATAAGGAAATCCAATGAGCACTTCTTTGAGCTATCGTGACGCAGGCGTGGATATCGACGCAGGCGATCAACTGGTCGAAAACATCAAACCTTTTGCCAAGCGTACTATGCGCCCTGAAGTGTTGGGTGATTTGGGCGGTTTCGGCGCTTTGGTCGAAATCGGCAAAAAATACAAAAATCCGGTATTGGTTTCCGGTACGGACGGCGTCGGCACCAAGCTGAAACTGGCTTTCGACTGGGATAAACACGATACCGTCGGTATCGATTTGGTTGCCATGAGCGTCAACGACATTTTGGTTCAAGGTGCGGAACCTTTGTTCTTCTTGGACTATTTCGCTTGCGGCAAACTGGATGTTGCCCGCGCGACTGATGTGATTAAAGGCATCGCCCAAGGCTGCGAAGAATCCGGTTGCGCTTTGATTGGCGGTGAAACTGCCGAAATGCCGGGCATGTATCCCGAAGGCGAATACGACTTGGCCGGTTTTGCCGTCGGCGTGGTTGAAAAAGAACGCGTCATCAACGGCCGCAGCATTCAGGCCGGAGACGTTGTTTTGGGCTTGGCTTCCAACGGCGCACACTCCAACGGCTACTCTTTGGTACGCAAAATCATCGAGCGCGACGACCCCGATTTGGATGCGGAATTCGACAACGGCAAAACCTTGCGCGAAGCTATCATCGCCCCTACCCGCCTGTATGTGAAACCTATCCTTGCCGCTTTGGAAAAATTCACCATTAAAGGCATGGCCCATATTACCGGCGGCGGCATTACCGAAAACGTACCTCGTGTTTTACCTGAAAATACCGTTGCACAAATCGATGCCAAAGCGTGGGAATTGCCTAAACTGTTCCAATGGCTGCAAAAAGCAGGCAATGTGGAAACCCAAGAAATGTACCGTACATTTAACTGTGGTATCGGCATGGTTGTTATCATTGCCAAAGAAGATGCCGATACAGTACAGGCATTCTTGAGCGAACAAGGCGAAACCGTTTACCGTTTGGGCGCAGTTCGTGAGCGCAACGGCGACGAACATCAAACCCAAGTGGCTTGATTAAGATGTAATTAAAAAAGTGCGGATGATGAATCCGCACTTTTTTATTGTTTATGGTCTAAGCAAATCTCCGCCCTAGCCTGCTTCTTCCATAAAACCGGCCAACTGAGCCGTATCGTGGGCAATCATCAGCTCTTCATTGGTTGGAACAACCAAAACAGCCGGCATAGAACCTGTCGGGCTGATGATACCGGAGTTGCCGTAGCGTTTGTCCATATTGGCTTTGGTGTCGATGTGCAGACCTAAGAAATCCAAGTAGGAAACGGTTTTGGCGCGGATATTACGCGAGTTTTCGCCGATACCGCCGGTAAACACGAGCGCGTCAACGCCGCCACAAGCCACAGCCATCGAAGCAATATATTTGGCAAGGCGGTAAGTCATGACTTCCAAAGCCAAACGTGCGCCTTCATGACCTTCATCCGCAGCGATTTCCAAAGAACGGCAGTCGTTGGAGAGTTCGGAAATACCGAGCAAGCCTGATTTTTTGTTCAGCATTTCATCAACTTGGGCAACATCCAAACCGGCGTGTGAAGTCAGATAGCTGTATACGCCCGGGTCGATGTCACCGCAGCGCGTACCCATTACCAAGCCTTCGATCGGCGTGAAGCCCATACTGGTGTCAACGGATTTGCCGTTTTTGATGGCGGTAATGGATGCGCCGTTGCCTAAGTGGGCAATAATCATGCGAATGTCTTCCAACGGTTTGCCCAAGATGCGTGCGGCTTCAGGGGCAACGTAACGCATACTGGTACCGTGGAAACCGTAGCGGCGGAAAGCGTATTTTTTACGCAATTCGCGCGGAACGGCATAAGTGTAGGCGCGCTCCGGCATGGTTTGGTGGAACGATGTATCCATCACGCCGACATTGGGCAGGCCGGGGAAGTGTTCCTGCGCGGCGAGGATGCCGCTGATGTTGGCGGGGTTGTGCAGCGGGGCAAGCGGGATGCAGGCTTTCAGTTCGTCAAGGACGTCTTGGTCGATGAGGACGGACTCGTGATATTTTTCGCCGCCGTGGGCGATGCGGTGGCCGATGGCTTTGATGCGGTCGTGCAGGCCGTGTTTTTCCAGTTCGTTCAACAACATACCCACCGCGCCGGCGTGGCAGTTGCGGCCGGTTAAAGCTGTTTGGCATTTTTTGCCGTCTTTGCTGAACGTAATGACTGCTTCGGGCGTACCCAAACGTTCGCCGAGACAGCTTAAGAGAACTTTACCGTTTTTACGATCGATAACGGCGCCTTTGAGTGAAGAGCTGCCGCAGTTCAGAACAAGAATGAGTTGGTTGGACATGGTGTTTCTCCTTTGAATTTTTGATTGTTTTTTTGGCTTCAGGCCGTCTGAAAAGAGCAAGAATCTTTGAGCGCTTTCCAGATTGCCTTTGGTTTGGTGTTTAGTCAGGCTTAATGCCCAATCCTAATCTCCATTGCAGGTATCGCTACCCGACTAAAATCTGCTTATTTGGTTTTCAGACGGCCTTGTTTAATGCTGCGGCCGTCTGAAAACTTAAAAGCAATCTTCCGGCACTCGGACTTGTCCTTCCATAATCACGCGTGCGCTACGGCTCATGACCGCTTTGGTGGCCGTCCATTGTCCGTCCTGACATTCGGCAGCGGCACCGACACGCAGTGCGCCCGACGGATGACCGAAACGGACTTCTTTACGCGCTCCGCCTCCGGCTGCAAGGTTGACCAGCGTTCCGGGCACGGCGGCGGCGGTAGCGATGGCAACTGAAGCAGTACCCATCATGGCGTGGTGCAATTTGCCCATGCTCAGCGCGCGTACCAACAAGTCGATGTCGGCAGCTTGGACGGTTTTGCCGCTTGAAGCAGTGTAATCGGCCGCGGGAGCAACAAAAGCGACTTTCGGAGTATGGGCGCGGGTGGCGGCTTCGGATACATCGCTGATCAAACCCATTTTCAGCGCGCCATACGCGCGGATGGTTTCAAATTTTTCCAGAGCCGCGGCATCGTTGTTGATGTCGTCTTGCAACTCTTTGCCTGTGTAGCCCAAATCTGCGGCATTCAGGAAAATGGTTGGAATCCCGGCATTGATAAGCGTGGCTTTCAGACGGCCTATATTCGGCACATCAATTTCATCGACCAAATTGCCGGTTGGGAACATACTGCCTTCGCCATCGGCCGGATCTAAAAATTCGATTTGTACTTCGGCTGCCGGAAACGTTACGCCATCAAGCTCAAAATCGCCTGTTTCCAAAACTGCGCCGTTTTGCATCGGTACATGGGCAATAATGGTTTTGCCGATGTTTTTCTGCCAGATTTTGACGGTACACAGGCCGTCTGAAGGGATTTTGCCTTTATCGACCAAGCCTTGCTCGATGGCAAATGCGCCCACGGCGGCGGTCAGATTGCCGCAGTTGCCGCTCCAATCGACAAAAGGTTTATCGATGGAAACTTGTCCGAACAAGTAATCGACATCGTGATCGGCACGTTCGGATTTGTCCAAAATCACCGCCTTGCTGGTGGACGAGCTGGCGTTGCCCAAACCGTCTATCTGCTTGCCGTAGGGGTCGGGGCTGCCGAGTACGCGCAACAGGATTTTGTCGCGCGCGCTACCCGCTTCCCGCGCCGCCTCGGGCAGGTCGGAACGTTTGAAAAACACGCCTTTTGATGTGCCGCCGCGGTAGTAAACGGCAGGGATTTTGATTTGCGGCATTTTGAGTTTCTCCTTGTGTGATGCAGATTAGCAGCAGAGGTAGGTTGGGTTGCAAACCCCAAAAAACCGTTGGATTTCACAAAATGTTGGGTCTTAACCCAACCTACAACTTCTGTGTCGGTCATCAATGCCCGACCTACGCACCACTTTAAATTGTAAAAATCTATGGTTTTTTTGTAAATTTTATAAAACTAATTATTGCTAAAACAGCCATTATAAGAGCAGTAATTGCTCCTACTAGGCTAATGGTAAACAATAAGAAAAGTGTCGAAAGCGCAAAACTCCACGTTGCCAGAATGGGAATCCAAAAAGTATGCTTATCTAAGTTAAATTCATTTAACATTTTAATCGATAACTCATCGTCTTCTATACCTTTTATTAAAAAACATAGTATGGAATTTAATATTAAACTTACTGAATATCCAACAATGGCTATTTCAAGTGTCAAGTCTCTATCTTTAGAATCTATATTTGCTGCACTTATTAGGAAGGCAAATGAACCTGCGCTCAAAGCAGCAAATGTCCAAAACTGGAAATTTAAAAATGATTTATTATTAATCATATGATTAAAAATTTTCTGCTTGGTTACCTTATCTTCTTGTGTCTTCATATTTACTGTTTAATTTAAATTGAAAATTTAACCATAAATAATTTTCAAACGGTCTTCTCATAAATCATAAAAAGACCGTCTACCTTTATGCTACCACACCTTCCAAAAAGTCCTGTGCAAACCGTTGCAACACGCCACCGGCTTCATATACCAACACTTCTTCTGCGGTATCGAGGCGGCAGGTCACCGGAACTTCGATGGTTTCGCCGTTTTTACGGTGGATGACGAGAGTCAGGTCGCAGCGCGGTTTGCGTTCGCCGACAACATCGTAGGTTTCCGTACCGTCCAGTTGCAGGGTGTGGCGGTTGGTACCCGGTTTGAACTGCAGCGGCAACACGCCCATACCGATCAAGTTGGTGCGGTGGATACGCTCGAAGCCTTCGGCAACAATCGCTTCCACGCCGGCGAGGCGTACGCCTTTTGCAGCCCAGTCGCGGCTTGAGCCTTGACCGTAGTCTGCACCGGCAATAATGATGAGCGGCTGTTTACGGTTCATATAGGTTTCGATGGCTTCCCACATACGCATCACTTGACCTTCAGGTTCAACGCGTGCCAGCGAACCTTGGCGTACGCTGCCGTCTTCGTTTCTCACCATTTCGTTAAACAGTTTCGGATTGGCGAAGGTGGCGCGTTGGGCGGTCAAGTGGTCGCCGCGGTGGGTTGCGTAAGAGTTAAAGTCTTCTTCAGGCAAACCCATTTTCGCCAAATATTCGCCTGCGGCACTGCTGGCCAAAATCGCATTGGACGGTGAGAGGTGGTCGGTGGTGATGTTGTCGGGCAAAATTGCCAGCGGACGCATACCGCTCAATGTGCGTTCCCCTGCCAGTGCGCCTTCCCAGTAAGGTGGGCGGCGGATATAAGTGGACATTGGACGCCAGTCGTACAGCGGGCTTGGTGCTTTTTGCGCTGTGCCGGTGTCGAACATCGGGATATAAACGTCGCGGAATTGCTGCGGTTTCACATATTCGGCAACGATGGCATCGATTTCTTCATCGGTAGGCCAAATATCTTTCAGGCGGATTTCTTTGCCGTCTGCAACGCCGAGTACATCGTTTTCAATATCGAAACGGATGCTGCCTGCCAGCGCGTAGGCAACAACCAACGGAGGCGAAGCGAGGAAAGCCTGTTTCGCATACGGATGGATACGGCCGTCGAAGTTGCGGTTGCCTGATAATACGGCGGTAGCGTACAAATCGCGGTCGATGATTTCCTGCTGGATTTTCGGATCCAGCGCGCCGCTCATGCCGTTACAGGTGGTACATGCGAAGGCAACGATACCGAAGCCGAGTTTTTCCATTTCAGGCAGCAGGCCTGCTTCTTTCAAATAGATTTCGGCTACTTTTGAACCCGGGGCAAACGAAGATTTCACCCAAGGTTTGCGTTGCAAGCCGAGACGGTTGGCATTGCGTGCCAACAGCGCGGCAGCGACAACGTTGCGCGGATTGGAAGTATTGGTACACGAAGTAATTGCGGCAATAATCACTGCGCCGTCAGGCATTTGGCCGTCTGAAGGCTCTTCATAAGGTTTTGCCAAGCCTTTGCTGGCCAAATCGGCGGTCGCAAAACGGGCATGCGGATTACTTGGGCCTGCCATATTGCGCGTTACGCTGTTCAAATCAAATTTCAATACGCGAGGATAAACGGCGGTTTTCAAGGCATCTGCCCACAAGCCTGCAGTTTTGGCGTAGGTTTCCACCAATTTCACTTGCGCGTCGTCGCGACCGGTCAGTTTCAAATAATCAATGGTTTGCTCATCAATAGCGAACATCGCGGCAGTCGCGCCGAACTCAGGGGTCATGTTGGAAATAGTGGCACGGTCGCCAATAGACAGGCTTCTTGCGCCTTCGCCGAAGAATTCGACAAATGCACCAACCACGCGCTCTTTACGCAAGAATTCGGTCAGTGCCAACACGATGTCGGTGGCAGTAATGCCCGGCTGACGTTTGCCGGTCAGCTCCACGCCGACAATATCAGGCAGACGCATCATGGATGCACGGCCCAACATCACGGTTTCGGCTTCCAAACCGCCCACGCCTACGGAAATTACGCCCAATGAATCGACGTGCGGCGTATGGGAGTCAGTACCCACACAAGTATCAGGGAATGCTACGCCGTTTTTAACTTGGACAACCGGCGACATTTTTTCCAAGTTGATTTGGTGCATAATGCCGTTGCCCGCCGGAATCACGTCCACATTTTCAAATGCGGTTTTTGTCCAGTTGATGAAGTGGAAACGGTCTTCGTTGCGTCTGTCTTCGATTTCGCGGTTTTTGCGGAAGGCATCAGGATCGTAACCGCCGCATTCAACGGCCAAAGAGTGGTCAACGATAAGCTGGGTTTGCACCACCGGATTCACTTTGGAAGGATCGCCGCCTTTTTCGGCAATCGCATCACGCAAGCCTGCCAAATCCACCAACGCTGTCTGACCCAGAATATCGTGGCACACCACGCGTGCAGGATACCAAGGGAAGTCGATTTCCTGTTTTCCCTCAATCAGCTGGCCCAGCCAGCTTTGCAGCGTAGGCAGGTCGACTTTGTCTGCACGGTTGACTAAGTTCTCAGCCAAGATACGGCTTGTGTAAGGCAACTTGTCGTAAGAGCCTGGTTTGATGTCTTCACACGCCTGACGCGCGTCATAATATTCCAAATCCGTACCGGGCAAAGCTTTGCGGTAGCGTTGGTTGGCAGTCATGTCGGTTCTCCTAAATCTATTATTTTTTTGGTTTGAGGTTTCAGACGGCCTGTTGATTCGGACCTTCAGGCCGTCTGAAACCATAAATTCTGTTTTATTGCTTGTTATCTGAAATCTATTTGCGGTATGAAAAAAATTGCTGCTCCGCTACCATCATTCCCGTATAGACGGAAATCCAAACTTAAATCTTTCAGTACTCTTTACAGCAGAATTTTGAATTTCTGCCTGTATGGGAATGACGACAGCAGAGCAGCATGTTTTCCAAACGGCCGGCTCTCTCTCGCATACTGCACTAGGCCGTCGAAAAACGAAAACATCATTTATTCATTGTTTTCAAACGGCATTTCGAGATGGGGCGGGCAGGCGGCCCACCCTGCTGTTACGCGTATTAGCGGTCTTCAATCTCCACGAATGCCAAATCTTCAGGGCCTGTGTAGTTTGCGCTCGGACGGATGATTTTGCCGTCTTTGCGTTGCTCGAGAACGTGTGCCGCCCAGCCGGTTGTACGGGAAATTACGAACAGCGGTGTGAACATAGCGGTCGGTACGCCCAATTTTTGGTAGGAAACGGCAGAGAACCAGTCCAGATTCGGGAACATTTTTTTCTCTTCCCACATCACGCTTTCCAAGCGTTCGGCAATGTCAAAGAGGCGCATATCGCCGGTTTCTTTGCTCAAACCGCGTGCCACTTCTTTAATGACAACGTTGCGCGGGTCGGAAATGGTGTACACCGGATGACCGAAACCGATCACGATTTCTTTGCGGCCGATACGTTCGCGGATGTCAGCTTCGGCTTCGTCGGCATTGCGGTAGCGTTTTTGAATATCGTAAGCCACTTCGTTCGCACCGCCGTGTTTCGGACCTTTCAATGCGCCGATTGCACCGGTAATGCAGGAGTACATATCAGAGCCTGTACCGGCAATTACGCGGGCGGTAAAGGTAGAAGCGTTGAACTCGTGTTCTGCATACAGAATCAGTGAAACGTGCATGGCTTTGATGTGTGATTCGCTTGGGCGTTTGCCGTGCAACAGGTGCAGGAAATGACCGCCGATGGTCTCTTCGTCGCTTTCAACTTCAATGCGTTTCCCGTTGTGCGAATATTGATACCAGTACAGCAGGATGCTGCCGAGGCTTGCGATCAGTTTGTCGGCGATGTCGCGCGCTTCGCTTTCCGGATGGCTTTCACGTTCAGGATGAACGCAGCCCAGCATGGATACGCCGGTACGCATTACGTCCATCGGATGGGTATGTGCAGGCAGACTTTCCAAAACTTTAATCACACGGATAGGCAGGCCGCGCATGGATTTGAGCTTGGCTTTATAAGCGGCCAGCTCAAATTTGTTGGGCAGATGGCCGTGAATCAGCAGGTAGGCGACTTCTTCAAACTCGCATTTTTGTGCCAAGTCCAAAATGTCGTAACCGCGATAGCTCAAATCGTTACCGGTACGGCCAACGGTACACAATGCGGTATTACCGGCCGCAACGCCAGAAAGCGCAACGGATTTTTTAGGTTTGAACGTTGGGGTTTGAGTAGTTTCAGTCATGGTATTTCTCCTTTGTATTTTTATGGGTTTTATTTTTCAGACGGCCGATGCGGATTTGTTGAAAGGCCGTCTGAAAGCGGTTACTTATTTTTGAAACAATTTATCCAGTTTTTGCTCGAAGGCATGATAGTTCAGATGCTCATACAATTCGGCACGAGTTTGCATAGTGTCAACCACTGCGGCCTGAGTGCCATCGCGCATAATCGCTTCATAAACATTCAGAGCGGCTTTACTTGCTGCACGGAACGATGACAGCGGATACAGCACCAGCGACACGCCGTTTTCAGCCAGCTCGCTTTGGGTATAAAGCGGAGTAGAACCAAACTCGGTAATGTTGGCCAATACAGGCACTTTCACTGCATCTGCAAATTGGCGGTACATTTTCAAATCGGTCATGGCTTCAGGGAAAATCATGTCCGCACCGGCTTCGACACAAGCCTGAGCGCGTTCGATAGCGGCATCCAAACCTTCTACCGCCAGCGCATCGGTACGCGCCATAATCACGAAGTTCTCATCAACACGCGCATCTACGGCAGCTTTGATACGGTCGACCATTTCATCTTTAGAAACGATGGCTTTGTTCGGACGGTGGCCGCAGCGTTTTTGCGCTACCTGATCTTCGATGTGAACCGCTGCAACACCAGCGCGTTCAAAGTTGCGTATGGTACGGGCAATATTGAATGCACCGCCCCAACCCACATCGATGTCCACCAGCAAAGGCGTATCCACGTTGTCCGTAATGCGTCGCGCGTCGATCAGCACATCTTCCATTGTGGTAATGCCCAAATCAGGGATACCGCAAGAGCAAGCTGCCACGCCGCCGCCAGACAGATAGATTGCTTTGAAACCGCTTTGGGTCGCCAATCGTGCAAAGTAAGCATTGACGCAACCGACCACGGCAAGAGGGTTTGATTCTTTCACGGCTTTGCGGAAACGTGCTCCGGCAGAGTGTTGACTCATCATATTTCTCCTTTATAGACTTTTTTCAGTATTAATCGGACGGCTCGGTTTTTCACAAATTGAAACGAACCGTTTAAAAAGAAACAATCGTTCTAAAAACTGTTTTCAGACGGCCTATAAAATTTCAATCATCAACCATCTGAAAATTTAAAATCAATAAATACAAGTAGTTATAAAAACCAATAAATACAATAAGGCTGAAGCGGAGGTATACGTTTTTTAATTTTTATTAATCAATATATGAATGGCTGTTGGGGATACAGATATTTTAAAACCCGAAGCGTTTGTAGAAATGCGGAAACTAGATTCGGGTCGAGAGCCTTCAGACCGTCGGGACTGCCAATAAGCTGGCGACGACGGGAGCGGCAGAGATGGGAGAAAATCTATAACAAGAGAGAGTGGTTTGATACAGATTCATGATGATGTTCCTTTGTAGTGCTATGTAGTTTTTATTTATGGAAACAAATTTAAAAAATAAAACCGGTCTTGTCAAACACTTTTTTCAAAAAAATTATAAAAAATTCAGTTATTAATAAACGATTTTTTTGAAACAAATGTAAAAAACGGACAGGCTGTACCACATCAAACCCTTATGTGGCCTAGCTTCTGTTCGTTTTGTACTTTTGACTGATAGTCAGAATGATTGTAAACAATCCATCTAAAAATAATTTATAATTGATTCATTTATAAGGAACTTTTACATATGTCGTCTGAAAAATTTAAAATTTTAGCCTTTAAATTTTCAGACGGCCTTTGCATGATGACTACTCTGCACTAAATTCCGTCTGAAAAGTCTGTTTGCCAATGGTAATGTCGGCAGTGTAATCATGGCGGCCTTCGATGCAAAACGGCAAGCGGACTTGCACAGCCTGCCAACTTTGCGGCGATTGTTGCGTCAGGTTGTAACGATTGAAGCCCATGTCCATGTTTTTCATACTGAAACTGATACTGACCGCGCCCGTATTCTTCGGCACATTTTCCACCACAATATCAAACGGCTCGTGTGTATTGATGGAGGTCGCTCGCACTTTTGAACCGTCAGGCAGGACGCAGCCTTGTGTCAGACTACATTCGACTACATTCGCTTTTGTCTGTTGCCGCTGCCACCAATCCAGGAGCAGCAGTTTGGCCGCCGCAAACACAATCAGTAAAACAGCGGCAATTAGTAGTTTTTGATTTTTACTCATTTCAGACGGCCTCAATGTCATTATCGGTCAAAACGGCATGCGCACCCATGCTCTGCCACTGTTCGCGATAAATGGAAACCATACTTTCCGGAGTAGCCGCAATCAGCGGCATAGCCACGCCTTGAGCCAAAATATCGACAACTTGCTTGGCTGCCACTTCATTCGCTACTTTCCATACGACAGCATCGGCATTTTGCACTTGCAACCATTGTTCGACATTTTCAATGATTGGCCACACGCTGGGCGCTTCTATCGGCTTGCCTTGTTGCCAATCGGCAAAATCCAGCAATACCGCTGATGCGGTTTGATGCTGAGCCGACAGATATGGCACAACATGATATTCGCCCATGCTGTTTTGACCGCTCAAGCCGCTTTTCAGACGGCCTTGAAGCTGGCGCGGAATAGATAGGGAGCGTAATAATGCGCTATTGGCAGGCAACATCGGCGCAACGGTAAAATCCCCTGCCTTTTGCCATGCCCATTTCTGCCCTTCCCTTGATTGGATTTCGCCTGTCCATTGGTCGGCTTCTACCCATAAAAAATGCAGGCGTACATGTGCGTGTTCGTAGGAATGGACTTTGGTCAGCCACGGCGTAGCGACAAGGATACGGATGCCGAGTTCTTCTTCAAACTCGCGTTGCAAGGCTTGAAAATCGCTTTCGCCTACCTCAACCTTGCCTCCGGCAAATTCCCAATAACCGGCATACGGTTTGCCCTCAGGGCGGGAACTGAGCAGGTAGCGGCCGTTTTGGTCGAGCAAAATTCCGGCAACCACCTGCACCAATGGACGTGTGTCTTCAGTTATCATGAGATTATTCTTATATACGGCAGGCAGTGACACCTGCCGATTTATGCGTAAAAAAACGATGTCGGGCCTATACGCCCGACCTTCAACAAATACCTAACCCTTCAGGCCGTCTGAAAAGGATACTCTATTTCAGAATACTTAGAATCCGGCCTTATTTTTCTGCAATGACAAAAGCCATAACGGTATCCTCTTCATCGCTCATACTGAGATGGCAGCTTCGGATACCCTGTTCTTCCAGCCATTTGGTCAAAGCCGGTGCAAAAAATAATTCAGGTTTGCCCAATGCGTCATGCCCGACACCGATATTGCGGAAAGACACCACGCCGCGTATGCCCGTACCGACGGCTTTGGCAAAAGCCTCTTTGGCGGCAAAGCGTTTGGCAAGATAGTTGACCGGTTTGCCTGCCTGCGGAAATTCCAACAGCTCTTCCGGACTGAGAATGCGTTGCGCAAATGCCAGTCCGAATTTTTTGTTCAGGCGGATAATGCGTTTGAGGGAAACAATGTCTGTACCGATTCCGTAAATCATGGGTCTGCTCCTTGTTTAAATAGTCAGGCCGTCTGAAAGTGTGGATACCGGCCAAAGCCAATTGCCTTAGCCGGTATGGCTGATGCCATTAAGGCAGCATTCTGGCTCTGAACATGACTTCCTTCATCTGACGGACTGCTTCTGGCAGGCCGAGGAAGAGTGCTTGGGAAATCAGCGAATGGCCGATGTTCAGTTCGCGGATGGCGAGGATTTGAGCGATCGGCGTAACGTTGTGAATGGTCAGGCCGTGTCCGGCATTGACGACCAAACCCAAATCGCTGGCGTAATGCGCGCCGTTTTGAATACGCTCGAATTGTTTCATTTGCTCGGCGTGGCTGTGCGCATCGGCATATGCGCCGGTGTGCAACTCAATAACGGGCGCGCCGACATCATAAGCGGCTTGGATTTGCGCGTTGTCGGCATCGATAAACAAGGACACGCGGATGCCTGCGTCGGTCAGGATTTTGGTGAATTCGGCCACTTTATCCTGTTGCGCCAATACATCCAAACCGCCTTCGGTGGTCACTTCTTGACGTTTTTCAGGCACAAGGCACACATCTTCCGGCATGACGTTGAGCGCGTTTTCCAGCATTTCTTCCGTCAGCGCCATTTCCAAATTCAGGCGCGTGCGGATGGTGTTTTTAACGGCGAACACGTCCGCATCTTTAATATGACGGCGGTCTTCACGCAAGTGCATGGTAATCAAATCTGCGCCGTGGGTTTCCGCAATCAGCGCCGCTTCGACAGGGCTGGGATAAATCGTACCGCGCGCATTGCGGACGGTGGCAATATGGTCGATGTTTACGCCTAACAACATAATAATGTCCTTTCATTAAGGTTTCAGACGGCCTGAGTCATTACCTATCAAAGGCCGTCTGAAAAAATTCAACTGCCCAAGCCAAACTGCTGCAACTGCTGCAAAACCTGCCGAGACTTGATGCCCTCGGGCAGAAGGTTGTCAATCAAAAGCCGCGTTACTTTCAAAGCCTGCCCCAGACTTTCCTGATGAATGAAGCTGCCTTCCCTCAAATCAATTAACGTCGCACCCGATACGGCAACGCCTTTATTGAGCGCGTGAAAACGGTCGGCCTCTTCCAAGGGAACCACAGCCTCTTCCGGCGTGAGCCAATACGTTTCTTCGCCGTTGATTTCATTGCCGTTGCCGTCATGGAATAAATCGGGGGCAAATCCCAAGCGTGTCAGCAGCGTCCATTCAAAACGGCGCAAAGCGGCAATGTGGTTGGCCTCGCAGCAAATGGTCTTCATGGTTTCCGCCAAAACATCGTAAAGCTCGGGCAACGGGTCTTCGCGGACGGTCAACTTTAGCATCAACTCGTTCACATACAATCCGCTGAACAAAGCCCTGCCCTGCGGCTGCGGCCAACCGCCTATCCATTCGGCGCGATGCAGGGTCTTCAACTCTTGCGAACCATACCAAGACGCACTCACCGGCACAAACGGCACCAACACACCGCGCAATTCACTCTGCCGTTTACGCGCGCTTCTTGCCAACAAAGCCACCCGCCCATAACGGCGGCTGAAGGCCTCCACCCACAAGCTACTCTCACGCCACGGGGCGGAAGCAAGCAGAAAGATAGGTTCGTGGTTGATGCGGTTCGGTTGCGCCATAAGGGTTTGGAAAGATAAAGATTGTGTCGATTATAACGGAAAATCGACGCAAAAAGGCCGTCTGAAAATCTGCCTTCTATAAAGGCCGTCTGAAAACCTTTATAATCCGTTTTGAATGAACAACCGACTTTCCTATGTTTATGCCGAAATTCCCTTTTAAATCTGCCCTTTCCCTGCTCTCTGCAGCCCTATTATCCGCCTGTTCGCTGGTGAAATATCAGCCTGTCGCCGGTATTGATACGGTCGACCTGCAGCGTGGCTACCGCTTTGAAACCAGCCGGCCTCAGCACAACGACGAAGACGATACGCTTGTTGTGTTGATGTTCTCCGGCGGCGGTACGCGCGCGGCGGCCTTGGGTTATGGCGTGTTGGAGCAGCTTCATAAGCAACAGATTACCATCGGCGGTAAAAAACAATCTTTGATGTCGAATGTCGATGTGGTGGTCGGCGTATCCGGCGGCTCAGTTTTGGCGGCTTATTTTGCACTCAAGGGCGAAGAAACCATTCCCTTGTTTTATAAACGTTTCCTACACCAAAACTTCCAACGCCAAGTCGTCAAACAAGCATTTTCCATGTCCAACCTGCCCCGACTGGCCTCGCCTGAATACGGACGCGGTGATCTGTTACAGGAGCAGTTTGAAAACTACCTTTTCGGCAAAACCACTTTCCGCGATTTGGAAATGAACCGCAAAGGCCCGTTTGCCATCATTTCCGCCACCGACATGGGCATAGGCGAGCGTTTCAATTTCACGCAAGAATATTTCGACCCGATGTGTATCGACTTGGGCGACTTGCGACTTGCCCGCGCCGTCGCAGCTTCAAGCTTCGTGCCTATGGTATTTGCACCGATTACCCTAAACAACAACGGCGGACGCTGCAACTACACACCGCCGATCAAAATCGAAGATGCAGACGACAGCAAAACAGGCAGACAACAAAGCCGCACCATAAAAGAATTTTACGAGCGCTTCCAAAAATACGCAGACGGGAAAAACCGACCCTACATCCACCTGATAGACGGCGGCCTGACCGACAATCTGGGTATGCGCAGCCTTTTGGATATGACGGAAATGTATCCGGAAAAAATCCTGACAAACAAAATCCTGCAAAACAACATCCGCCATATCGTCGTCATCAACGTCAATGCGCAAAACCAAGTCAGCAGCAATTTGGACAAAACCGCAGCCGTTCCCGGTTTCCGCGACGTCGTCTCCTCCATCGTCAATATCCCCATCGACCAAAACTCGCAAGAATCCCTGCGCCGTTTCCGTGCCTTCGTCGATCAGTGGAATAAAGACAAACAAACCGACGGCATCAGCTTCTCCTTCGTCAGCCTCAACCTCAAAGACCTTCCGCCATCCCAGCTGAGGGACAAGGTATTGAATATTCCGACCAGCTTTTATCTGCCGCCGGAAGACGTGGACAACCTGCGCACCGCCGCTGCCGAACTGATGAAGCAGTCGCTGGACTATCGTAACTTGCTGGCAGAATTTGCGGCACACCCCAATCCAGACACCATCTTCGCAGCCCCGCCTCCGGATGCGCAAGAGTTCAAGCCATTGAACGAAAAGAAAAAGCAGTAGCAAACTGTTCCATAAAGTGCAGCTCTGTTAAAATATCTGCTTCATTTTATCTTTCAGACGGCCTCGATATCCAAGGCCGTCTGAAACACTTAACAATAAATAGAATCCGACCATGACCGAATTAAATACTCCTATCGTTACCGATATTGACCGCCCCATCCTCGTTCCGCCCGGCGGCCATAAGAAAGTCCTGCTGCATTCCTGCTGCGCCCCATGTTCCGGCGAAGTGATGGAAGCCATGCTTGCCAGCGGCATCGACTACACCATTTATTTTTACAACCCCAATATCCACCCGCACAAAGAATATATGTTACGCAAAGAAGAAAACATGCGCTTTGCGGACAAATTCGGCATTCCCTTTGTCGATAAAGACGACGACTACGAAAACGACCGCAAAGAATGGTTTGCCAAAGCCAAAGGCATGGAATTCGAACCCGAACGCGGTATCCGCTGTACCATGTGTTTCGACATGCGTTTTGAAAAAGCGGCTCAATATGCCCATGAAAACGGCTTTCATGTTTTCACCAGCTCACTGGGCATTTCGCGCTGGAAAGACATGAAACAGATCAACGGCTGCGGCCATCGCGCCGCCGAGCCTTATGATGACTTGGTTTATTGGGATTTCAACTGGCGCAAAGGCGGCGGCAGCGCACGCATGATTGAAATCAGCAAGCGTGAGCATTTCTACCAACAAGAATATTGCGGTTGCGCCTATTCCCTGCGCGATTCCAATGCCCACCGCAAATCGCAAGGCCGCATCCCCATTAAGCTGGGCGTGTTGTATTACGGTGATGAATCTACCCAATACGAGCCTCAAGCCGAAAACAAAATCATTGTTGAGAAATAAATATCAAAGGCCGTCTGAAACATTCAGACGGCCTTTGTTTAAATCAGACGATTAACGGCGGCGGAATTTACCGTGATCAAAATCATCAAAAGCCTGATAAGCAGCTTGGCATTGAATTTTTTGCTCGGCATAAGGCAAACCTCGGAACGCTTTGGCCGCTTTACGGTTTTCCCTCAACTCGGCCTTGTTGCCTTTGTAGCGATACCAAGCGGCACGGCGCTCAAGGTATCTCTTACAAGCAGGATGCAATTTATTTTTCTTCGCCTGCTGGTGTTTGCTCACATGATGGCCATGCGGTTTGGCCGCCGCTTCGGCAGAATAAGTACCCAAGCTCAATAGGGCAAACACAGCCAGTGCAGAACCTAAAGTTTTCAGTGTCAACATGATTTACTCCCAGTTTAGGTTGGATAGTTCTTCCATTATATGCCTCGCCTGATACATCAACAAACCGCCTGATGTGTTGCATGACAGGCGATTGTCATCAATTACGACATTATCCTTCTTGCTTTGCAAAATTTAACACACCTTCTATTTAGACAGACGCCGAATATAAATTTCTTTATTTCATAAGCCTCTAGCCAATGTTTGAATAAATGTGATGCAAATGCAAAATAATGCCAAATCGCCACAAAGCCACATAAAATCTAGTTTAGGCCTCCTATTCCCTAATCCACATCCCGAAAAAAGCGCATTGTCAAGTCTAGTTAAACAAAGAAAAATACATTATATTGTGCCGTTCAAAGCAATCACATACCGTATCTTGTGTTTTTTAATGGGAAGACTGAACAATGAATGCAGCAACGAATATTAAAGTAACCAAACGCGACGGACGCTTGGAAGATATCAATTTAGACAAAATCCACCGCGTTGTTACTTGGGCGGCGGAAGGCTTACAAAACGTCTCCGTATCGCAAGTCGAGCTCAAATCACATATTCAGTTTTACAACGGTATCCGTACCGACGATATCCATGAGACCATCATCAAGGCCGCGGCCGACCTGATCTCACAAGATACGCCCGATTATCAATATTTGGCCGCCCGCCTCGCCATTTTCCATCTGCGCAAAATCGCTTATGGCGAATTCGAACCGCCTCATCTCTACGATCACGTTAAAAAACTGACCGAAGCAGGCAAATACGACCGCCACATCATCGCAGATTACAGCCGTGAAGAATTCGACGAGCTGAATGCCTATATCGACCACAGCCGCGACATGACTTTCTCGTATGCCGCCGTGAAGCAGCTCGAAGGCAAATATCTGGTGCAGAACCGCGTGACCCGCCAGATTTATGAAACGCCGCAGTTTTTATACATTTTGGTAGCAATGTGTCTCTTCAGCAAATACCCGAAAGAGACGCGCTTGGATTACGTCAAACGTTTTTACGACGCCGTTTCTACGTTTAAAGTATCGCTGCCAACCCCGATTATGAGCGGCGTGCGCACGCCTACGCGCCAGTTCTCAAGCTGTGTATTGATTGAATGCGACGACAGTCTGGATTCCATCAACGCCACCACCAGCGCGATTGTGAAATACGTTTCCCAACGTGCGGGCATCGGCATCAACGCCGGACGTATCCGCGGTTTGGGTAGCGAAATCCGTGGCGGTGAAGCGCAACACACCGGCTGCATTCCGTTTTTCAAAATGTTCCAAGCGGCGGTCAAATCCTGTTCGCAAGGCGGCGTGCGCGGCGGCGCGGCAACCTTGTTCTACCCATTGTGGCACATCGAAGCCGAGAGCCTGTTGGTATTGAAAAACAACCGCGGCGTAGAAGACAACCGTATCCGCCAACTGGACTACGGCGTGCAAATCAACCGCCTGCTGTACACCCGCCTGATTAAAGGCGGCAACATCACGCTGTTCTCGCCCAACGAAGTTCCCGGCCTGTACGACGCGTTCTTTGCCGATCAAGACGAATTCGAACGTCTCTACACGAAATACGAGCAAGACCCGAACATCCGCAAGCGCACCTTGTCGGCTACCGATTTGTTCTCCACGTTGATGCAGGAACGCGCCGGAACGGGACGCATCTACATCCAAAACGTTGACCATTGCAACACGCACAGCCCGTTTGACCCGCGCGTCGCGCCCGTGCACCAGTCCAACCTGTGCATGGAAATCGCCCTGCCAACCAAACCGCTGGACAACATCAACGACGCAGAAGGCGAAATTGCCTTGTGTACCTTGTCCGCCTTCAACTTGGGCGCATTGAACAACTTGGACGAACTGGAAGAGCTTGCCGATTTGACCGTGCGCGCACTTGATGCCCTGCTGGATTATCAAGACTATCCGGTTGCAGCAGCACGCACCGCAACCATGAACCGCCGCACACTCGGCATCGGCGTCATCAACTACGCTTACTATCTGGCGAAAAACGGCGTACGTTACAGCGACGACTCCGCCCTCGGCCTGACCCACCGCACCTTTGAAGCCATGCAGTATTACCTGCTCAAAGCATCGGTGAACCTCGCCAAAGAATACGGTGCATGCCCGCTGTTCAACCAGACCGTTTATTCTCAAGGCAAACTGCCCATCGACACCTACAAAAAAGACTTGGATGCTGTGTGCAGCGAACCGCTGTTGTGTGACTGGGAAAGCCTGCGCGCCGACATCGTCAAATACGGTCTGCGCAACTCCACCCTGACCGCTCTCATGCCGTCTGAAACCAGTTCGCAAATTGCCAACGCCACCAACGGCATCGAGCCGCCGCGCGGCTTGGTAACGGTCAAAGCATCAAAAGACGGCATCCTGAAACAAGTCGTGCCCGAATTTGAAACCCTGAAAGATGCCTATGAAACCCTATGGCAGCTTCCGGGCAACGAAGGCTACCTGAAACTCGTCGGCGTAATGCAAAAATTCGTCGATCAGGCAATTTCCGCCAATACCGCCTACGACCCGGGTAAATTTGAAGGCAACAAAGTTTCCATGAAACAAATGCTCAAAGATCTGCTGACCGCCTACAAATACGGCGTCAAAACTCTGTACTACCACAACACCCGAGACGGCGCGGATGATACGCAGACCGATATTCAGGATGACGGCTGTGCTGGGGGGGCTTGTAAGATTTGATAAGAGGGATTTCAGACGACCTCACGAGGTCGTCTGAAATAATAAATAACATAGGGGGAAAACAAATTGAAGAATATACCTGAACAATCTATTGTCGCTCTTTTTATAGATGCAGATAACGCACCTTTTGGGAAAATTGATTTTATTCTTAATGAGCTTGCAAATTATGGTTCAGTAATGATAAGAAAAATTTATGGGAATTGGAAAAGTGAACAATTAAAAGGTTGGGAAGCTGTCTTATTGGATTATGCTCTAGCACCTGTTCAACAGTTTGATTATACAAAGGGTAAGAATGCAACGGATATGGCGATGACCATAGATGTAATGGATTTATTATTTCAAGATAAAATAGACGTTTTTTGCATTGTTTCTTCCGATTGTGATTTCACACCGTTAGCAATGAGAATAAAAATGGAAGGGAAACAAGTCATTGGTTTTGGCGAACATAAAACACCTAAGTCGTTGGTTGCTGCATGTAGCAAATTTTTATTTTTAGATGCAAGTTTTGATAAAAGCAGTGGGACAAATGCTCAACCAGCTGAAATTCGGAAGAGAGCTGCTAATGAACTTAAATGTGATACTACATTAATGAATTTATTAAGAGAAGCCATTGCCAATAGTTGTGATGAAGACGGTTGGGCATCATTAAGTAATGTTGGGAAGATTATCAATAACCAATCATCTTTTGATAGTAAAAATTATGGTTATACGAAGTTGGGAGATTTAGTGCGTGTAATTGATATTTTTGAAACTAGGTTGTCAGAAAATCGTTCACAAATGTATATCCGAAATAAAAGAGCAAAGTAAAAAATGAAAGTTATTTAAATAATGGCTTATGATTGAGGTTTGTGAATAATTTTTAGATGGTCTTGTTTTAAATATCAAAAGGCACTCTGAAAACTAAATATTATTTTTTAAAAAGAGAAACACCATGTCCTGCGAACACCTAGTCATGTCATACAGCACCTTTTCCAAAACCAAAAACGACGCGCTGAAAGAGCCAATGTTTTTTGGTCAGCCGGTAAATGTTGCCCGTTATGACCAGCAGAAATACGAAGTATTTGAAAAACTGATTGAAAAACAACTGTCTTTCTTTTGGCGGCCGGAAGAAATCGACGTGTCGCGCGACCGTATCGACTATGCCAACCTGCCCGAACATGAAAAACATATTTTCATCAGCAATCTGAAATACCAAACCCTGCTCGATTCCATCCAAGGCCGCAGTCCGAACGTTGCCTTGCTGCCTTTGGTGTCGATTCCCGAGTTGGAAACTTGGATTGAAACGTGGAGCTTTAGCGAGACCATCCACTCGCGCAGCTACACTCACATCATTCGCAATATCGTGAATGATCCGTCGGTCGTGTTCGACGACATCGTGCAGAACGAATACATCATCGCCCGCGCTGAAGACATTGCCTGCTATTACGATGATTTAATCGAATACACCCAGTATTACAATCTGTTGGGTGAAGGCACGCACAATGTCGGCGGCAAGCTCGTTACCGTGTCTTTGCGCGAGTTGAAGAAAAAACTCTATCTCTGCCTGATGTGCGTCAACGTATTGGAAGCCATCCGTTTCTACGTTTCATTCGCCTGTTCGTTCGCCTTTGCCGAGCGCGAATTGATGGAAGGCAACGCCAAAATCATCAAACTGATTGCCCGTGACGAAGCCCTGCACCTGACCAGCACCCAGCATATGCTCAACCTGATGCGTGCCGGTGCCGATGATCCTGAAATGGCGGAAATCGCTGTCGAATTGCAGGACGAATGTTTCAAACTCTTCAAAAAAGCAGCGGAGCAGGAAAAAGAATGGGCGGCCTATCTGTTTAAAGACGGCTCAATGATTGGCCTGAACAAAGAAATTCTGGCTCAATACGTTGAATACATTACCAATCTTCGTATGCAGGCGGTTGGCCTTCCTGCCGGATTTGAAGGTGCAACCCAAAACCCGATTCCTTGGATCAACGCATGGCTGTCTTCTGACAATGTACAGGTTGCGCCGCAGGAAGTGGAAATTTCCTCTTACCTGATTGGTCAGATTGATTCGGAAGTCAATGCCGACGATTTGGGCGATTTCGAGCTGTAATTGAACATTCGGTTTTATGATCAAGGCCGTCTGAACGGTGTGGCAGAAATCTTTGATTTCGTCTTTACACCGTTTCAGACGGCCTTTCCAATCCAAACAAATCACATGGCACTAATTAGCACACACGACAAAACCTTCCAACTCCAACAAGGCGAAACCTTATTGGAGGGCTTGGAGCGCACTGGACACGAAGTTGAATACCAATGTCGCAGCGGTTATTGCGGTTCATGCCGGGTCAAAATCTTGGATGGGAAAGTCTCTTATGATAATTTTCCACTCGCTTTTGTCGCACCCGGAGAAATTTTGCCGTGCTGCTGCCAAGTTACTGAAGACATCAAGCTTGATTGTCGGGAGCGCATCAAAGAGCCGGATTTATTTGATGTCGATTTATTTGAAGACAAATAAAAAATGCCGTCTGAACATTGTGGCCGAAATCTTTAATTTCATTTCCACTGTTCAGACGGCATTTTTATGGTTAAGCTTATTTACGCTCGCCAACTGGTAAAACTGTCTTGCCGAAAGATTCGTTGATGACTTCTGCCGCTGCCAAGTAGAACGCACCAAGTGCAGTTACCAAGCCTAAGCAACCGCCGATATGGACGATGCTATGATTTTCCATGCCATCGCCAATACCCAATGCAAAGAAAGTCAGCGTCAAGAAAAAGAAAATACCACTTAATACTTTAGGTTTGGTCAAGGTAGCCACAAACATCATCAGCGAAAACATACCCCATGCGCAGAGATACCAGCCGATAAATGCCGGGGCTGTTTCACCTTTAAAAAAGATGGTAAACAAAGCCCATGTCCACCAAAAGGCGCCATAGCTGATAAAAGCGGTAAAGCCAAACGTATTGCCTTTCTTGAACTCAAACATACCGGCAATAACTTGGGTGATACCACCAAAGGCGAGAGCCATGCCCAAAACTAAGCCGACACCCTCTTGAGCAGTAAAAAAGCCGCCGTTAATCAGACTGAGCAACCAAGTTGTCAATGCAAAGCCACACAGGCCTACTGGACCTGGGTTCGCCAGATTTTCTTTAGTAGTAGTCATTTTATTTCTCCTCTAGTTATTAAAATAGGAAGCCTATTGTTACAGGTTTTATTTAAAATTAAAAGAAATAAATTTAAAAAAATCAGGCCGTCTGAAAAATATTTTTCAGACGGCCTTAAATATTAATAATTAAACTATCCTAAAATTGCCAAAATTTTCCTTAATTCATTGGCATTAATCTGGCCGGGTGCAGACGTTTTTTGTGCCGCACCAAAGGTTACGGCCGAGCCGAAAGTCGAGCCGGCCAAGCGACTGACAGCTCCGATTTTACCCATAGACATAGTAATAATCGGGCGGTCGATAATTTGTGAAACATTATATGTTGCCTGTAATAAGGTCAATACATCTTGCGGCGATTGCGGCATCACGGCAATTTTGCAGATATCCGCACCCCACTCGGCCATTGTTTTCAGACGGCCTGTAATGTCTGTCAAAGACGGCGTGGCTTGGAAATCGTGATTACAAAGTAAGGCGGCAGTTTGATACTCATGCGCCAAAGCAATGGTTTGTTTTACGCCGCTTTCCTCGGCAAAAAGCTCGATATCGATAATATCGACTTGTTTGGAACGGATGATTTTTTCCAATAATTCAAAATAATAGTCGTCAGAACAAGGCGTATTGCCGCCCTCTTGCGTCCTTCTAAACGTAAACAGCAAAGGCTTGTCAGGAAAAGCCTGTCGGACAATGCCTAATTGCTCGGCAATAAAATCGGCATCAAGCGCAGTTTGGAAAAAATCCGCACGAAATTCAATAATGTCAAAAGCCGTCTCTTTCAATACGCGCAAAGCCTGCTCCAATTCCTGCGTATTAGCGGCCACCAGCGGCACGGCAATTTTAGGCAGGCCTTTGCCGATCTCGATATTTTTGATGATGACAGATTTCATATTGTTCCTTTTTGCTTTTTAAACCTATCAGTGCAGATGTTCGTAAATAGTTTCTGCCAAGGCTTTGCTGATGCCTTCCACTTTTTCCAAGTCCTCGCGGCTGGCGGCAATCACGCCGTGCAGACCGCCGAATCGGGTGAGCAATGCTTGGCGGCGTTTGCTGCCGATACCGGGGATTTCGCTGAGTGAGGAAGTAACGCGTGCTTTGTCGCGTTTTTTGCGGTGGCCTGTAATCGCAAAGCGGTGCGACTCATCGCGTACGGTTTGCAATAAATGCAAAGCCGGGCTATTGGGCGGCAGGCGGAAGACTTCGCCGGTAAAAGGCAGTATGAGTTCTTCCATGCCGGCTTTGCGCTCGGGGCCTTTGGCGATACCGACCAAAGGTATGTGCAGCCCGAGTTCTTCCCATACCGATACGGCTACGCCGATTTGCCCTTTGCCGCCGTCAATCAACACGACATCCGGCCATTTGACGCTTTCGCCGTTGGCTTCGGCTTCCTGCATTTTGCCGTAACGGCGCGTCAACACTTCGCGCATAGCGGCGTAATCGTCGCCAGGCTTGGCGGTCGTGATGTTGTAGCGGCGGTATTGCGAAGGCTGGATGTTTTGCTCATCGTACACAACACAGGACGCAATAGTGGCCTCGCCTTGCGTGTGGCTGATATCGAAACATTCAAGGCGGTTGAGGCCGTCTGAATCCATGCCGAGGATTTTGGCCAGTTCATCAATACGGTGTTGCTGGCTGCTTTGTTGCAGGCGGCGTTGTGCAATCGCCATTTGTGCGTTTTGTTCCGCCATTTTCAACCAGACTTTGCGTTCGCCTATGGTCTTGGTGACAAACTGCATCTGCTTGCCGTGTTCGCCCTCCAAAGCCTCTTTCAGCGCATCGGGAACGGGAAAGTTGCTAATAATGATGTCGGGTTTACTTTTGCCCAAATAATGTTGGGCGACAAAGGCTTCGGCGTAATCTTGTCCGTTTGGCTCGGGATCGTTTTTGGTGTCAGGGAAAAAGCTTTTATCGCCGACATGCCGTCCGCCGCGGATGCTGACCCAGTGTACGCAAACCAGGCCGTCTGAAACCGCCAGCGCAAGCAAATCGATATCGTTGGGATTGTTCGGATTTTTGCTGTCGATAAACTGATTACTCTGCATGATGCCGAGCGCTTGGATTTGGTCGCGGTAACGGGCTGCTTCCTCAAATTGCAGATTGGCGGCGGCGGTTTGCATTTTGTGTTGCAAGGTACGCGTCAATTCGTCGGTTTTGCCATTGAGGAAAGTCGCGGCTTCACGCACGCTGTCACGATAATCTTCTTCACTGATGTGGCCGACACAAGGCGCGGTGCAGCGTTTGATTTGGTACAGCAGACAAGGACGGTCACGATGCTCGAATACGCTGTCTTCGCAGGTACGCAGCATAAAGACTTTTTGCAACACTTGAATGCTGTCGCGCACGGCGTTGCTGTTGGGATACGGGCCGAAATATTGATTTGGTTTCTTCAGCGTGCCGCGGTAATACGCCATTTGCGGATATTGATGGCCGCTGAGCATTAAATAAGGATAGCTTTTGTCATCGCGGAAAAGGATATTGTATTTCGGCGACAAGGCTTTGATGAAGTTGTTTTCGAGAATCAGCGCTTCGGCTTCGGAACGCGTGATGGTGGTTTCGATGTGGTGAACCTGTTTTACCATCAATGCGATGCGCGGCGAATGGTCGTTTTTTTGGAAATAGCTGGAAACGCGCCGCTTGAGATTGACCGCTTTGCCGACATACAAAACATTGTTGTCTTCGTCAAAAAAACGGTACACGCCCGGCAGATTAGGCAGATTTTTCAGAAAAAGAGGTAAATCGAACGGTTCGGTTGCGCTCACGGGATTTTCTTTTGGAATAAGCAGGCCGTCTGAAAACTTTTCAGACGGCCTTTTTCATTGACGTTTAAGATTCTTGAGACGGAGTATTTTCAGCTTCTACTGCTTGGTTTTCAACTACATCGCTTTCCAAAGCGGCTTCATCTTCAGCCTCTTCGGCCACGCGTTCCAAGCTGACCAGGGTTTCGCCTTCATCCAGATTAATCAGGCGGACACCTGCGGCAGCACGGCCGGTCTCACGGATTTGCTCAACTTTGGTACGAATCAGGACACCGCCGCTGGTAATCAGCATCAAGTCGTCGGTTTCACTGACCAAAGTCGCGGCAACCAAATCACCGTTGCGCTCGCCGGTATTGATGGCGATATTGCCTTGGCCGCCTTTGTTTTTACGGCTGTAATCGGCAATCGGGGTGCGTTTGCCATAGCCGTTGGCGGTAGCGGTCAATATTTGCAAATCGCTTTGCTCGGCCTCAGGGGCAAAGGTAATCAGGCTGACAATCTTGCCATCGGCCGGCAGGCGCATACCGCGCAAACCGCCGCTGCCGCGACCGGACGGACGGACACCGTGTTTGCCGCTTGGCAATGCGTTTTCGGCATTTTCATCATCCAGGCCGTCTGAATCTTCGTTTTCGGTTTCAATATCTGCATCTTCTGCTTCATCGTTACCGGATTTTTCCCAATATTCGTTAAAGCGGATGGCTTTGCCCAAGTTGGAGAACAACATAATATCGTCCGCACCGCCGGTTTGCGCCGCTCCGACCAAGTAATCGCCTTCTTTAAGCGCAATGGCTTTGATGCCTTGGCTGCGGACGTTTTTAAACGCAGACAGCTGGACTTTTTTCACCATACCTTGTGCGGTGGCAAAGAAGACGTATTGTTCTTCCGGGAACTCGCGGACGGCCAAGATAGCGCTGACTTTTTCGCCTTCTTCCAATTGGATAACGTTGTTGATCGGACGACCTCGGCTGTTACGGCCACCTTCTGGCAGTTTGTACACTTTAATCCAATGGCACTTGCCCAAATTGGTGAAGCACATCAAATAATCATGCGTGTTGGCAACAAACAGGGTTTCGATGAAGTCTTCGTCTTTGGTTGCCGCTGCCTGCTTGCCGCGGCCGCCGCGACGTTGCGCCTGATAATCGGTTGTCGGCTGGGTTTTGATGTAGCCGCCATGAGTCAGGGTAACGACCATTTCACGTTGTGGAATCAGGTCTTCATCGGCGATATCGCCGCCAAACGGATTGATTTCGCTGCGGCGCTCATCGCCAAAGTTGGCTTTAATGTCTGCCAATTCTTCGCGGATGATTTGGGTAACGCGCTCAGGTTTGGAAAGAATATCCACGAAATCAATGATCTTGCTCATCAGGTTTTTATATTCGCCGACAATTTCTTCCTGATCGAGGCCGGTCAGGTTACGCAGGCTCATGCGCAAAATGGCATCGGCTTGCAATTCGCTCAGGTAATAGCCTTGGCTGTGCAGACCCAAATTCTCTGGTAAGCCTTCAGGGCGCATCATGTGCAGGTCTAAATCCGTACGGCTGAGCATGTCTTCAACCAAGCTGCTGCGCCATGGGCGGGACAGCAGTTTTTCTTTGGCTTCCGGCGCATTGGCAGATTCTTTGATCAGACGGATGATTTCGTCGATATTGGACAAGGCAACTGCTTTACCTTCGGCAATATGGCCTTCATGACGCGCTTTTTTCAGGCGGAATAAAGTACGACGTGTAACGACTTCGCGACGGTGGCGCAGGAACTCGGACAGGATTTGCTTCAGGTTCAGCAAACGCGGCTGACCGTCAACTAAGGCTACCATGTTGATACCGAAGCTGTCTTGCAGCTGGGTCATTTTGTAGAGTTGGTTCAAAACGACTTCGGCATTTTCATTGCGTTTCAATTCGATCACGACACGCATACCGGATTTATCGGACTCGTCGCGCAGGTCGGATACGCCTTCCAACGTTTTTTCGCGTACCAACTCACCGATTTTCTCAACCAGCTTGGCTTTGTTGACTTGATATGGGATTTCATCGATAACGATGGCTTCGCGTTCACCGTTTTTGCCGATAGGCTCAATATGGGTTTTACCGCGCATCACCACGCGGCCGCGGCCGGTTTTATAGCCTTCGCGAACGCCGCTTAAACCGTAAATAGTTGCGCCTGTTGGGAAATCGGGCGCTTGGATGATATTGATCAGCTCGTCGATTTCAGTTTCAGGCTCGTCCAACAAACGCAGGCAGGCATTGATGGTATCGCCCAAATTGTGTGGCGGGATATTGGTTGCCATACCGACGGCAATACCGGACGAACCATTGACTAACAGCGCAGGGAAACGGGTCGGTAATACCAGCGGCTCATGCTCGCTGCCATCATAGTTGGGACCGAAATTGACGGTTTCTTCTTCGATATCCGCCAGCATTTCATGGGAAATTTTTTCCATGCGGATTTCGGTATAACGCATGGCTGCTGCGGCCAAGCCGTCGACAGAACCGAAGTTGCCCTGACCGTCGATCAGTACATAACGCATGGAGAAGTCTTGCGCCATGCGGACGATGGTGTCGTAAACGGCTGTATCGCCGTGGGGGTGGTATTTACCGATAACGTCGCCGACGATACGCGCCGATTTTTTATAGGCGGAATTCCAGTTGTTTTTCAACTCGTGCATCGCGTACAAAACGCGGCGGTGTACCGGCTTGAGACCGTCGCGGACATCCGGCAGGGCTCGGCCCACAATTACGCTCATGGCGTAATCGAGGTAGCTCTTGCGCATTTCGTCTTCAAGGCTGACAGGCAGGGTTTCAAGTGCAAATTTATGGTCGTTGCGGATGGTTGCGTCGGTCATGATTATCTGTAATTTCGTATGGCAAAAATCTTGTTGATTCTACCACAAAACAAGCGGTTTATGGCTTTTGCGTGAAGGCCGTCTGAAACAGGATTTCAGACGGCCTTCATTATTTAATAAATTGAATTTAGTTGCAGCCAGAATCTTTGTCCGCAGCCTGCAAACTCAATTCTTTGCGTTTTTTAGCCCTTTCATAACGGCAGCGTTGGCGCGGTGTATTGATTTCCAAAGGCGGTACAGGAACCAGCTTGCCGTCCTCAACGGCAACCATGGTGAAGTAGCAGCTGTTGGTATGACGCACTTCACCGGTGCGGATGTTTTGCGCTTCTACACGGATGCCGACTTCCATAGAAGTGCGGCCGGTGTAGTTAATGCTGGCGTAAAAGGTTACCAGTTCGCCGACATGGATAGGCTCTTTAAACAAAACTTTATCGACAGACAAGGTAACGCAGTAGTTGCCGCTGTATCGGCTGGCACAGGAATAAGCGACTTGGTCGAGCAAGCGCAATAATTCGCCACCGTGGACGTTGCCGCTGAAGTTTGCCGTATCCGGCATCATCAGCTCGGACATGATGAGTTCGTGAGAAGGAAGTTGGCGTGCTTGTTCCATGGTTTGACCTCTTGAAGTGGTTTGTTTTTAAGGCCGCCTGTTATTTCAGACGGCATGTTTTGTAGGAATTTTGATTCTACCGTTTTTGAGTGGAAAAATTCAATCTGGCGCACCTGATCATAGCCATTTTCTACGCGAAAAGAAAATCAGCAGTCCGATGATGATGCACAGCATCACACCCAAAACCATGAAATAGCCGTAATGCCAATGCAGTTCGGGCATATTGTCGAAGTTCATGCCGTAGATGCCGGTGATGACGGTCAGCGGCATAAAGATGATGGTGATAACCGTCAACACGCGCATTTGCTGGTTCATGCGGTTGGATTGGAAGGAAAGATAAATGTCCATCATGCTCAACACCATATCACGCGAGGCATCAAGCGATTCGATAAGCTGCATATTGTGGTCGTACACGTCGCGCAGATAGACGGTCGATTCGCCTTTGAAAATAGCAAAATCACCGCGCACGGCCAGTTGGTAGAACACATCACGCAATGGCAAAAGCGTGCGCCGCAGACGGACGGCATCGCGCTTGAGGCGGTGAATCTTACTGAGAATATCGCTGTTTTCATTTTTAAACAGGGACTTGTCTATTACTTCTACACGGTTGTTGTACGACTCCAAAACAATGAAATAGTCGTCCACAATACGGTCAAGCAGGCAATAAGCAAGAAACGCTGTATTTTTGTTCAAAATATTGTGCGGATTTTCGTGCATCTGCCGGCGGAGATGGCTGAACAAACCCAGCGGTTTTTGTTGGAAAGACAACACAAAATCTTTGCCGATAATCACATACACTTGGTCAGAATGGAGCTTGCCTGTGGAGGTATAGTGGTAAACCTGTGCGGCAGTAAAAACATAGCTGCCGTAGTCTTCAATTTTCGGACGCTGTTTGCGGCTAAGAATATCTTCAATAACCAGCTCATGGATACCATAAGGCTCAAGCGCGTGTTTAAGCAAGGTGACATCATTGATGCCGACAAAATGCAGCCAGTTGATTTGACCTTCTTGCGGACGGACAATATCGGGCAAGTTTTTTCCGGCAAGATAATCATGCTGAACAAAGGTATCGGCGGAATACAAGGTTTGATGAATGGCAGAGCGCGGCGCATTGTCGGTATTGCTGCGCTGTATGGCTTGGTCTTGCAAAGTGTCGGTTGTTTCAACTGGATTGGCTGGTTTGCTCATAAAGATAAATCATGTTTTTTAGTTAGAATGAATTGTACAGACAGAAAAGGCCGTCTGAAAACTGATTTTCAGACGGCCTGACAATATCGATCAACGCTTTATTAGGCTTTATTAGGCTTGAGGCGCGGTTTTCTCCAGCTCCAATGCAGCGGCAAGCAAGGACAGGCGCGCCATTACGCCGTAAACATAGAGGCGGTTGTGTTCGTTGTCCACGTCGCAGTCTTTTTCGGAGCGCGGCATACCGAGCGAGTCCCATTGTTCGAATACGCGTTTGCAGGCTTCAGGCGCTTCTTGGGAATTATCGCCGCTACCGGTGGGGATGCTATTGGACAGCGGAACAAACACCATACCGCCGGCGTTAAGGTTTTCATCCGCGCCGCGTCCTTCGTGTACGCGGAAGAAGCCACCGATAACGAAACGGTCCATCATATAAACGACGGGTTCGCACACGGCGCCGTTCATGGTTTCGTAGGTATAAATACCTTCTTGGACAATGACTTCGCTAACTTCCAAACCTTCTTTGACTTTCGCCATTTTATTGCGGTTTTTACGGTTCAATCCGCGCACTTCATCTGCAGATTTAACGCTCATCACGCCCATGCCGTAAGTGCCTGCATCGGCTTTCACAATAACGAAAGGCTGGTCGGTAATACCCAATTCGTCGTATTTGGCTTGAATTTTCGCCAATACGCGCTCTACCGCGCCTGCTAACGCATCCTCGCCTTCACGCTCTTGGAAATCCAAACCGCTGATTTTTTCAAAATAAGGATTGATTTGCCATTCGTCGATGTCAATCAGCTTGGCAAATTCGGCGGCGACTTGGTTGTATGCGCTGAAATGTTCTGTTTTGCGGCGCGTCGTCCAACCGCCGTGCAACGGAGGCAATACGGTTTGGTTGATGTCTTTGAGAATATCGGGAACGCCGGCGGACAAGTCGTTGTTCAACAGGACGACGCAAGGCGAGAAGCCGTCTGCAAGATGAACGCGCTCGCGGGTACGCAATAAAGGCTCCAGCAGGATTTTATCGCCTAATGCAGTTTCAAACTCGGTCGGCTCGGTTACTTCAGGATTCAAGCTACCCAAACGCACTTCATACCCTGCCGAACGCAAAATCTCGCTGAGTGCGTAAACGTTTTGCAGGTAGAACGTGTTGCGCGTGTGGTTTTCAGGAATAATCAATACGGATTTGGCTGTTTCACAGGCACGCTGTACCGCATCCTGCGCGGCAACCGCCGCCAGCGGGATAAAGTTGGGATTCAAATTATTGAAGCCGCCCGGAAACAGGTTCATATCGATAGATGAAATTTTGTAACCGGCATTACGGATGTCAACCGAACCATAAAACGGCGGACGGTGTTCGTTCCATTGCGAACGGAACCATGCTTCGATTTTGGCGTGGTTGCACAAGATTTTCGCTTCAAACGCCTGAAGTTGCGACAGATGTTCGGCAGCCATTACCGGTAATTTCATTCTCTATACCTCTTTGTTAAGTGTGGATATTGAGTGAGAATGATAGAACTTTTTAGTGCATTTCGACAAGTATTCTTTCAGATAAGATGCATCTTTTTGTCAACAATTCTACAATTTGTCTAATTTTTAATAAGGTTTTTTGAAACTTTGCAACAAATTTTAAAAATTGGACAAATTTCTATTGCACAGCCCCTATAAAAAGCCTAAAATCCGCCCATAAACACAAACCATCATTCATACCTAACAATAGCAAAGAATACTCATCATGAGCGCACAAACCCTTTACGATAAACTTTGGAACAGCCACGTCGTCCGCGAAGAAGAAGACGGCACTGTCCTGCTTTACATCGACCGCCACCTGGTTCACGAAGTAACCAGCCCGCAAGCATTTGAAGGCTTGAAAATGGCCGGCCGCAAACTCTGGCGTATCGACAGCGTGGTCTCTACAGCCGACCACAACACCCCGACCGGCGACTGGGACAAAGGTATCCAAGATCCGATTTCCAAACTGCAAGTCGATACTTTGGACAAAAACATTAAAGAGTTTGGCGCACTCGCCTACTTTCCGTTTATGGATAAAGGCCAAGGCATCGTACACGTTATGGGCCCGGAGCAAGGCGCTACCCTGCCCGGCATGACCGTTGTCTGCGGCGACTCGCACACTTCCACCCACGGCGCATTCGGCGCATTGGCGCACGGTATCGGCACTTCCGAAGTCGAGCACACCATGGCGACCCAATGTATTACCGCAAAAAAATCCAAATCCATGCTGATTGCCGTTGAAGGCCGTCTGAAACCCGGCGTTACCGCCAAAGACGTAGCACTTTATATCATCGGCCAAATCGGTACGGCCGGCGGTACGGGCTACGCCATCGAGTTTGGCGGCGAAGCCATCCGCAGCCTTTCTATGGAAGGCCGCATGACCCTGTGCAATATGGCGATCGAAGCCGGTGCGCGCTCAGGCATGGTTGCCGTAGACCAAACCACCATCGACTATGTAAAAGGCAAACCTTTTGCACCTAAAGGCGAAGCGTGGGACAAAGCCGTCGAATACTGGCGCACGCTGGTGTCTGACGAAGGCGCCGTATTCGATAAAGAATACCACTTCAACGCCGAAGACATCGAGCCTCAAGTAACTTGGGGTACCTCGCCTGAAATGGTTTTGGACATCAGCGGCAAAGTGCCTAATCCTGCCGAAGAAACCGATCCGGTCAAACGCAGCGGCATGGAACGCGCCCTTGAATACATGGGCTTGGAAGCCGGTACGCCATTAAACGAAATCCCTGTCGATATCGTCTTTATCGGTTCTTGCACCAACAGTCGCATCGAAGATTTGCGCGAAGCCGCCGCCATCGCCAAAGGCCGCAAAAAAGCGGACAATGTACAACGCGTATTGATTGTTCCCGGCTCAGGTTTGGTTAAAGAACAGGCCGAAAAAGAAGGCTTGCACGAAGTATTTATCGAAGCCGGTTTTGAATGGCGCGAGCCGGGTTGCTCTATGTGCTTGGCCATGAATGCCGACCGCCTGACCCCGGGACAACGTTGCGCCTCCACTTCCAACCGTAACTTTGAAGGCCGTCAAGGCAACGGCGGACGCACCCACCTCGTCAGCCCTGCCATGGCTGCCGCGGCCGCAGTTACCGGCCACTTTACCGACATCCGCACTATGGCTTAAAATATTTTCAGACGGCCTTTATTCATCAGGCCGTCTGAAACAACATCTTGCTCAAGTAAGTTTTCCTATTGCGCAAAACGTCCGAAAACCTTCTCAATCATTGATAACTTGAAAGGAATCTAATATGAAAAAACTGTTTGCATTGGCTGCCGCAGCCCTCATCCTGTCAGCTTGTTCCAGCACTTGGTCCGGCGCAAAAAACGATGCCAACCGCAATTGGGACAAAACCAAAGAGACTGCCGAGCGCGTAGCCGATAAAACCAAAGAAACCGCTGAACATGTTGCCGACAAGACTGAGGAAGCCGTTAAAAAAGGCGGCAATGCCGTAGGTCGGGGCATGACTCATGTCGGCGAAAAACTTGAAGCCGCTACCGAATAAACCGGTAAATCAGGCCGTCTGAAGCTCCAAACTCCGTTTCAGACGGCCTGATACTTTATTACTTGTTCAGACATTTTCACGATTCCAAGCAAAAGGAAGAAATAATGAGTAATCCGTCAAGCTGGTTTGGTATTCACGCTCACGATTTGGATCGCGCCAAAGCCTTTTACGAATCCGTATTCGGCAAACCCCTGCAAGACGTTGGCGGCAACGGATTCCGTTTCATCATTTTTCCAGCCGATTACACCCAACACGGTACGGCCGGCATGATTTGGCACGACAGCAACGCTCAGCCCGGCCACGGCGGTACAACCATTTTCTTCAATTGCCCGGATTGTGCCGAAACAGCAGAAAAAGCCGTTGCAGCAGGCGGCAAACTGTTACAAGAGAAATTCCGCATTGCCAACGGCTTTGCAGCATTTATCGAAGATACAGAAGGCAACCGAATCGGTTTGCACAGTACACGCTAACCCGAATAGCCATAAAATTTCCCATTATTACTATAAGAATCTGACATGAAAGCCTTTACCAAAATTACCGCCATCGTTGCCCCGCTCGACCGCAGCAACGTCGATACCGATGCCATCATCCCCAAACAATTTCTGAAATCCATCAAACGCAGCGGCTTCGGCCCCAATGCCTTTGATGAATGGCGTTACCTCGACCACGGCGAACCGGGCATGGACAACAGCAAACGCCCGTTGAATCCTGATTTCTCCCTGAACCAACCACGCTATCAAGGCGCACAAATCCTGTTGACGCGTAAAAACTTCGGTTGCGGATCTTCACGCGAACACGCCCCTTGGGCATTGGACGACTACGGCTTCCGCGCCATCATCGCCCCCAGCTTTGCCGATATCTTCTTCAACAACTGCTACAAAAACGGTCTTTTACCTATCGTTTTGACAGAAGAACAGGTGGACCAGCTTTTCAAAGAAGTTGAAGCCAACGAAGGCTATCAGCTCTCCATCAACCTTGCCGAGCAAACCCTGACCACCCCTAGCGGCGAAACATTCACATTCGATATTACCGAACACCGCAAACACTGCCTCTTAAACGGCTTGGACGAAATCGGCCTGACCCTGCAACACGCTGACGAAATCCACGCCTTCGAAGAAAAACGCCGTCAAAGCCAGCCTTGGCTGTTTAACGGTTGATATACAAAAGGCCGTCTGAAAAATTTAAGTGTTTCAGACGGCCTTTAATCTACACAAATATATTATGATTACCGACACCATAAGCAATGCCACCCGCTACGCTGCCTTGCATCCCGACTTTGCCGAAGCCTTCCATCTGTTGCAGACCTTGGATTTTACCAAGCTGCCGGACGGCCAAGTGCCATGCGAGAATCCCAATATCCGTATTTTTATCGGCAGCGAGCCGATGAGGACACAGGGAGAAGCCCGGCCTGAAGCGCACTTAAAACACATTGATATTCAAACGCCGATTGATGGCAGCGAAACGTATGGCTGGATAGACAGAGGCCGTCTGAAAAACGGTTTAGGCTACAACGAAAAGCGCGATATCGAGTTTTTCGACTGCGAGCCGGAAACCTGGTTAACTTTGGAGCCCGGCGAATTTGCGCTATTTTACCCGAATGATGCGCATGCCCCATTGGTCGGCGACAGACCGAACATACGCAAAGTTGTTTTTAAAATCCGTGTTGAGACCGAACGTCTATAATTTTTCAGACGGCCTTACCCCCTTATTCAGGACAAAATATGTCTTTTTTCAACAGGTTGTTCCGCTCCAAACCTAAATTAATGACTTGGCAGGAATTTGTCGAATACTTTGCCCGTCGCATTCAAGAAGAATTGCATCTTGAGGCAAAAATCGACTGGGGTGAAAATATTGCGTCTTCGCCGATCATCGTCCATTTTTCCGAAGACGATGAAGCATCATTCAGCACATATTTGAGCAACCATTACACAAGTTATCTGCAAAATCCTGAGGCCTTGGAAGCTATTGTTGCAGCCAATTTAGCGGTTATCTATAAGATTCAAGACACTGATGCCAGTGTTTCAGCACAACAAATTCTTCCGACGATTAAAAATACGATTTACTTGGAAAACGCCAGACTGATTACAAATACGGATGAAGCCGAACCTGCCGATTATCTGGTATATAAACCGATTGCGGGCGATATCATGTTGCTTTATATGGTGGATACGGACGAATCCATGCATACGCTCAATCGTGAGCATATGAAAGAGGCCGGTATTGAAGATGAAGACGCCTTATATCGTACCGCCATGGATAATTTGCGCCAACGGATGAATGGACGTGTCCAAATTCATCATGCCGAAGGTTGGTCATTGGCTCAAATCCATTTGGACAACGACTATGATGCTTCCCTGATTTTGCTTTTGGACGAAGTACTTAAAGACGATCCTATGCTGCCGGCCAACCCTGTTTTTGCAGTCCCGGCACGCAACGCTCTGCTCGTTTGCAGCCCGTCCGATGAAGAGGCTTTACAGGCGATGGCAAATATTGCCCTGCAGGCATTTGAAGACTCTGCCTACGCGATTTCTACCCAGCTTTACCAGTACCATAATGGTACAATCAGCGTTTTCAGAGCAAATTGATTTAAGGCCGTCTGAAAAACTGACGGCCTGCCCTTTACTTAAAACCTTCCCATAAGGAAACCCGAAATGACCAAACATATCGCTATCTTGCGCGGCGACGGCATCGGCCCTGAAATCGTTGCAGAAACCGTCCGTGTACTCGACAAACTTATCGAACAAGGTTTGGATGTCAGCTACGAATACGCGCCTTTGGGCGGCGAAGCCTATGACGAATACGGCCATCCTTATCCAGAATTCACGCAAAACCTTTGCCGTAAAGCCGATGCGGTTCTGCTTGGTGCAGTCGGTTCTCCTCAATACGACAATCTCGACCGTCCGCTGCGCCCTGAACGCGGCTTATTGGCCATCCGTAAAGACTTGAATCTGTTTGCCAATTTGCGCCCTGCCATTTTGTATAAAGAGCTGGCTAATGCTTCTACTTTGAAACCGGAAATCGTAGCCGGCCTCGACATCCTTATCGTACGCGAACTGACCGGCGATATTTACTTTGGCGAACCGCGCGGCATCCGTGTTTTGGAAAACGGCGAACGCGAAGGCTACAACACCATGAAATACAGCGAAAGCGAAATCCGCCGTATTGCCCACGTTGCCTTCCAATCCGCCCAAAAACGCAGCAAAAAAGTCTGCTCCGTAGGCAAAGCCAACGTTTTGGAAACCACCGAACTGTGGCGCGAAATCTTTGAAGAAATCGGCAAAGAATACCCTGATGTCGAGCTCTCCCATATGTACGTCGACAATGCCGCCATGCAATTGGTACGCGCGCCTAAACAATTTGACGTGATTGCCACCGGCAACATATTCGGCGACATTCTGTCTGACGAAGCTTCCATGCTGACCGGCTCCATCGGTATGCTGCCTTCCGCTTCTTTGGACGAAAACGGCAAAGGCCTGTACGAACCATCCCACGGCTCTGCTCCTGACATTGCCGGTCAAAACAAAGCCAATCCGCTGGCGACCGTATTGTCTCTTGCCATGTTGCTGCGTTACAGCTTGAACGACGAAGCCCGCGCACAACAAGTTGAAAACGCCGTACAAAAAGTACTGCAACAAGGCTTGCGTACCGGCGACATTTATGAAGAAGGTACTAAGCTGGTTTCCTGCTCCGAAATGGGCGATGCCGTATTGGCCGCTTTGTAAGAAGGCCGTCTGAAAAAAAGCGTGGGACCAATCCCACGCTTTTTTATATGCAAAAACTTTTAACCATAAAAAAGGGCGTGTTTTCACACGCCCTTATGTCTTATTCAGACGGCCTTAAGATTGAAGCAATCAACCTCTTTTGTGTTTGCCGCCAAAGCTGTCGTTAGACTTGCGCTTGCCTTTAAAGCCTTCGCCGCCTTTTTTGAAACCGTCAGCTTTTTTGAAACCATCTTTCTTAAAGCCATCTTTCTTGAAACCGTCTTTTTTATGGCCTTCGCCGCGAGCTTTACCGCCGAAACCTTCTTTAGCCGGTTTCTTATCGCCGCGCCAGCCGCCGGATTTACGATCGCCCCAGCCGCCTTTGCCTTTCGGTTTGCCGCCGGCAGATTTGCGTTTGCGTGTCGGTTCCATGCCTTCGATGGTCAGCTCAGGCAATTTGCGGCCAATGTATTTTTCGATTTTGTGTACTTTGACGTATTCGTTCACTTCGGCAAAAGTAATCGCAATACCGGTACGGCCTGCGCGGCCGGTACGGCCGATGCGGTGAACGTAGTCTTCAGCCTGTTTCGGCAAGTCGTAGTTGATAACGTGGGTAATGGTCGGTACGTCGATACCGCGTGCGGCAACGTCGGTGGCAACCAAAATTTTGCAGCGGCCTTTACGCAAGTCCATCAGCGTACGGTTACGCCAGCCTTGCGGCATATCGCCGTGCAGACAGTTGGCGGCGAAACCTTTTTCGTACAATTCATCCGCGATGACTTCGGTCATGGCTTTGGTTGATGTAAAGATCACGCATTGATCGATATTGGCATCGCGTAAGATATGGTCGAGCAGGCGGTTTTTATGGCGCATATCATCGCAGTACAACAGCTGCTCTTCAATTTTGCCTTGATCATCCACACGCTCAACTTCAATAGTTTCAGGGTCTTTGGTCAGTTTGCGCGCCAGTTTGCCCACCGCGCCGTCCCAAGTGGCGGAGAACAACAAAGTCTGACGGTCACTCGGCGTCGCTTCCACGATGGTTTCGATGTCATCGATAAAGCCCATGTCCAACATACGGTCGGCTTCGTCCAGAATCAGCACTTCCAAACGATCAAAATCAACTTTACCGCTCTGCATCAAATCCATCAGACGGCCCGGCGTGGCGACAATCAGGTCAACCGGTTTGCTCAAAGCACGGGTTTGGTAGCCGAAAGATGCGCCGCCGACAATGCTGACAGTACGGAACCAACGCATATTTTTAGCATACGCCAGCGCGTTTTTTTCCACTTGAGCCGCCAATTCGCGGGTCGGAGTCAACACCAAAGCACGCGGGCCTTTGCCCGGTTTCTCGCTGCGTTTGGTCAGCCGCTGCAACGTCGGCAGCAGGAAGGCGGCGGTTTTGCCGGAGCCAGTTTGCGCCGAAGCCATGATGTCGCGGCCCTCCAAAGCAAACGGAATGGCTTGCGCCTGAATCGGGGTCGGGCTTTCATAACCCTCGCTGCTTACGGCAGACAAAATGTTTTTATCAAGGTTCAAATCGGCAAATTTAATAGACATATCTATCCTAAGAGACAACAACGCGCACGCCTGAACAATTTCAGACGACCTGAAGCAAAGGAAAGTAACGATACGGGAAATGTGAAGTTACAGGGTTGTCGCAAGCATCTTGCTTGTGGTTAACATCGACGACAACCTGCACAGAAAAGGCTTTGCAAATATGCAAGCAATAAAAGAAACGCGCCCGAAACGGCGGTTTAGGTTGGATGACGATGGCTTCGTATCAAAAGGCGAACTGCGGATAATATAGATTTTATAGACAACAGTCAAGCAAAAAGACATCAAGTGCGTTAAAATCCAAACCTTTCCCAATACTTATTCAGGCCGTCTGAAACCATGACCGACATTACCCCCTTTGCCAACCGCTTGGGCAAAAACATCAAACATCTTATGAAATGGGCCAAACGCAATAATATCGAAGCCTGGCGCATTTACGACCGCGATATTCCCCAATTTCCCTTTGCCGTCGATGTTTACGGCGACCAAATCCATCTTCAGGAATACGATACCGGCTGGCTGATACAGCCTGAAGAATACGAAGCATGGCTTGCGGATGTATTGGAAGCTATTAGTTTTGTGACAGGCTTTGCGCCCGAACAAATCCACCTCAAGCGCCGCGAACGCCAAAAAGGCTTGCAGCAATACGAGAAAACCGGCAAAACCGGCGACGATTTCGTCATCACTGAAAACGGCCGCAAGTTTTGGGTCAACCTCGACAAATACCTCGATACCGGCCTTTTCCTCGATCACCGCAACACACGCAAAAAAGTCGGCGAAACCGCAGGTGGCAAACGCTTCCTCAACCTGTTTTCCTACACAGGCAGCTTCACCGTCTATGCCGCAACCGGCGGCGCAGTATCCAGCGAAACCGTCGATTTATCGAACACTTATCTCGAGTGGGCAAAACGCAATTTCGAACTCAACGGCATCAGCCCCGAACAACACAAAATCGTCCGCGCCGATGTGTTCCAATACCTGCAAAATGCCGTAGACGAAGGCAAAAAGTTCGACCTGATCGTCATGGATCCGCCCAGCTTTTCCAACAGCAAAAAGATGCTCGACATTCTCGATATCCAGCGCGACCATAAAAAGCTGATTGATGGAGCAATGAGCCTGCTCGCTTCAGACGGCATTTTGTACTTCTCCAATAATCTACGCAGCTTTGTGCTGGACGATTCGGTATCGGAACAATACGCCGTCAAAGACATTTCCAAACAGTCCGTTCCCGACGATTTCCGCAACAAAAAAATCCATCAATGCTGGGAAATCAAGCATAAATAAGCATCAGGCCGTCTGAAAGCCAGTTTTCAGACGGCCTGATTACCATATTGAATCTCTCAACCAATAGGCGCATAATTCAAGAGATTGTTGACAATCTCAAAAGGAAAAGAACATGCAAAACTACCTGACGCCCAATTTCTCATTCGCCCCCATGATTCCGGAACGCGCGCTCGGCAGCCGGGTTTGGGATACCGAAGGACGAGAATACATTGACCTGTCAGGCGGTATTGCTGTAAACGCGCTAGGCCATTGCCATCCCGATTTGGTCGCAGCCTTGACCGAACAATCGCAAAAACTCTGGCACATTTCTAATATCTACACCACCCAACCGGCGCAAGAATTGGCCCAAAAATTGGTCGAAAACACCTTTGCCGACAAAGTGTTTTTCTGCAATTCTGGAGCAGAGGCCAATGAAGCCGCGCTGAAACTGGCGCGCAAATACGGCCGCGATCATTTTGGCGAACACAAAACCGAAATCATCTCCTGTCTCAACAGCTTCCACGGCCGCACCCTGTTTACCGTATCCGTCGGCGGCCAGCCCAAATATAGCAAAGACTACGCACCGCTGCCGGCCGACATTACCCACGTTCCCTTCAATGATGTTGCCGCATTGGAAGCAGCCGTCGGCGACAAAACCTGCGCCGTGATTATCGAGCCGATTCAAGGCGAAAGCGGCATCCTGCCTGCCACCCAAGAATATCTGCAAGCCGCACGCCGTTTGTGCGACAAGCACGGCGCATTGCTGATTCTGGACGAAGTGCAAACCGGCATGGGTCATACGGGCAAACTGTTTGCCTACGAGCATTACGGCGTGACGCCCGATATTCTCAGCTCTGCCAAAGCTTTAGGCGGCGGCTTCCCGATTGGCGCGATTCTGACCACCGATAAAATCGCCCCAACCTTCGGCCCCGGAACACATGGCTCGACCTTTGGCGGTAATCCGATGGCGTGTGCCGTCGGCAGTCGTGCATTTGACATCATCAATGCGCCCGAAACATTGGCACACGTTGAACAACAAGGCCAAAAACTTCAGACGGCCTTGCGTGAAATAGGCGAAAAAACCGGCATATTTAAAGAAGTCCGCGGCATGGGCTTGCTGCTCGGCTGCGTGTTGGCGGACAAATACGCAGGCAAGGCATCGGAAATTACCGCCGCCGCTTTGAAACACGGCCTGATGGTACTGGTTGCCGGCGCTAATGTGGTGCGCTTCGCCCCCAGCCTGCTGCTGAACGATGAAGACATGGCCGAAGGCTTGAAACGTTTTGAAGCGGCCTTAGCCGAATGGTTGGTCTGATTTCAAAACCCAATATCCAAATCAACCGACAGCTTTTGTTCCTAATTGATGCCATATAGTGAAGGCCGTCTGAAAGACCGTTTGAGTTTTTCAGACGGCCTTTTTTCAATATTGAAAACAACATCCGCCTACATGCTTTGTCATTTGATGTTTGTTAAAAATCGTACCGCCTCTTCGTGTTACGCTTGGCAAACAATTTGATTTTTCGAAGAAAAGGAGCAGGAGATGGTATCGTTGGAAACACAAATCGCCGGTTTTTCTTTTGACAACTGCCTGATGAACGCAGCAGGTGTGTCATGCATGACTGTTGAGGAATTGGAAGAGGTCAGACAATCTGCTGCCGGCACTTTCATTGCCAAGACAGCAACGCTTACCCCTTGTCAAGGCAACCCTGAGCCGCGTTATCGGGACGTCCCTCTCGGCAGTATCAATTCGATGGGCTTGCCGAATCAAGGCATTGATTACTATCTGGATTACCTGCTTACCCTTCAAGAGTCTCAGCCGGAACGGACATTTTTCCTATCACTGGTCGGCCTGTCGCCCGGCGAAACACATATCCTGTTGGAAAAGGTGCAAAACAGCGGGTTCAACGGCATTACCGAACTCAACCTATCCTGCCCAAACGTCGCCGGCAAACCGCAAATCGCCTACGACTTTGAAACCACCGAGACGATTTTGGATAATGCCTTTACCTACTTCGACAAGCCCTTGGGCATCAAATTGCCGCCATATTTCGATATTGCCCATTTCGATCAAGCGGCGAAAGTGTTCAACCGCTATCCCTTGAAATTCGTCAACTGTGTCAACTCCATCGGCAACGGCATGTATATTGAAGACGAATCCGTCGTGATCCGCCCGAAAAACGGCTTCGGCGGCATAGGCGGCCAATACATCAAACCGACTGCGCTCGCCAATGTCCACGCGTTCTATCAAAGATTAGATCCGTCTATCCAAGTCATTGGCACGGGCGGCGTTTACAGCGGCCGTGATGCGTTTGAACACATCTTGTGCGGCGCAAGCATGGTGCAGATAGGCACGGCGCTACACCAGCAAGGCGTAGACATTTTTGAACGTGTTTCTCTTGAATTAAAAGCCATCATGGCGCAAAAAGGCTATGAGAAGCTGGAAGACTTCAAAGGCAAATTGAAATATTTTGCATAGGGTTTACTCTAAAAAACGCCCAAGGCCGTCTGAAAATTTCAGACGGCCTTGTTGTATAATTGCTCCCCACATTACCCGTCTTCCCCTTCAATGAAACTCAACCCCCAACAGCAAGCCGCGGTCAAATATCTAGGTGGTCCCCTGCTCGTCCTTGCCGGCGCAGGCAGCGGCAAAACCGGCGTGATTACGCAAAAAATCAAGCATTTGATTGTCAATATCGGCTATCTGCCGCACACCGTCGCCGCGATTACCTTCACCAACAAAGCCGCTACGGAAATGCAGGAGCGCGTTGCCAAAATGCTGCCCAAATCGCAAACGCGCGGGCTGACGATTTGCACCTTTCACTCTTTGGGCATGAAGATTTTGCGCGAAGAAGCCAATCAAATAGGTTACAAAAAAAACTTTTCCATCCTCGACTCTACCGACAGCGCCAAAATCATCGGCGAGCTCTTGGGCGGTACGGGCAAAGAAGCCATATTCAAAGCGCAACATCAAATTTCCCTTTGGAAAAACGCTTTAAAGACGCCTGAAGATGTCGTTCAGACGGCCGCTAATGTGTGGGAACAACAAACAGCGCGCGTCTATGCGAGTTATCAGGAAACCCTGCAAAGCTATCAGGCGGTGGACTTCGACGACTTAATCCGCCTGCCTGCCGTGCTGTTGCAGCAAAACAGCGAAGTGCGCAACAAATGGCAGCGGCAGCTGCGTTATCTGTTGGTTGACGAATGTCAGGATACTAATACCTGCCAATTCACCCTGATGAAGCTTCTGACCGGCGCGGAAGGCATGTTTACCGCCGTCGGCGATGACGACCAGTCCATCTACGCATGGCGCGGCGCAAACATGGAAAACCTGCGCAAAATGCAGGAAGACTATCCGCAGATGAAAGTCATCAAATTGGAGCAAAACTACCGCTCCACCGCGCGGATTCTCAAAATCGCCAACAAAGTGATTGAAAACAACCCCAAGCTGTTCACGAAAAAACTTTGGTCGCAGTTCGGCGAAGGCGAAATCGTCAAAGTCGTTGCCTGCCAAAACGAGCAACACGAAGCCGACTGGGTTGTCAGCCAAATCGTCAAGCAGAAGCTGGTCGGCAGCGACAAAACCCAATACGCCGATTTCGCCGTGTTATACCGCGGCAACCATCAGGCACGGATTTTTGAAGAGGCCTTGCGCAGCGCACGCGTTCCCTACCAACTCTCCGGCGGACAAAGCTTTTTCGACAAAGCCGAAATTAAAGACGTTTTGTCCTATTTGCGCCTGCTTGCCAATCCCAACGACGACCCCGCCTTCCTGCGCGCCGTTACCACGCCCAGACGCGGCATCGGCGACGTGACACTGGGCAAGCTCAACACCTACGCGCACGAACACGAATGCAGCCTATATGAAGCCGCGCAAACAGAAGAAGCGCTTGCCCTGTTGAATAATACCAACCGCCAACACCTGCAAGCCTTCATGGATATGATTGAAAACTACCGCGCCAAAGCCGAAACCAGCGAAGCAGGCGAACTCATCAACGGCCTGCTCAAAGAAATCGACTACGAAAACCACCTGCTTGCCAGTGAAGAGGGTAAAGCTGGCGAAATCAAATGGCGCAACGTGAGCGACCTGACCGGCTGGTTGGAGCGCAAAGGCGAACAAGACGGCAAAAACATCATCGAACTTGCCCAAACCGTCGCCCTAATGACGCTCTTGGAAGGCAAAAGCGAAGAAGAAGTCGATGCCGTCAAACTCTCGACCCTACACGCCTCCAAAGGCTTGGAATACCCCTACGTTTTCCTCGTCGGCTGCGAAGAGGGCATCCTGCCGCACAACGACAGCATCGAAGAAGAAAACGTCGAAGAAGAACGCCGCCTGATGTACGTCGGCATTACCCGCGCCAAACGCCAACTTACGCTGACCCACTGCCTCAAACGCAAAAAGCAAGGCACATGGCAGTTCCCCGAGCCGAGCCGCTTTATAGACGAAATGCCGCAGGAAGACATCAAAATCCTAGGCCGCAAAGGCGGCGAGCCGATTGTGAGCAAGGAAGAGGGAAAAAGTAATTTAGCAGGATTGCTGGATATGTTGGGAAATAAAAGAAAAGGATAAAGCAAGGCCGTCTGAAAGTAAGGTTTCAGACGGCCTTATTGTCAGCAAAATGTCAAAGTCAACTATCAAATAATTTTTACTTTAGACCTTTACGCCTGTCTATCCCCATTCCTTCCGATTCTTCAAAAATAAACAAAAATAATCGAATAATCAGGTACAAAAATAAAAAATCAAACGATACGATTGCTCCATTCCCCTTCAATTCACAAGCAAAAATTGTCAACACTTGAAGTATAAATTCACAAGCAAAATTGCATTTTTCAGGTATAATAATGGATTCCCCAACTGCATTTTGTGAGCTGAATCCATGTCTGTTGTTCTGCCCTTGCGCGGTGTAACCGCCCTTTCCGATTTCCGTGTTGAAAAACTCTTCCAAAAAGCAGCCGCCCTCGGCCTGCCCGAAGTCAAATTAAGCAGCGAATTTTGGTATTTTGTCGGTAGCGAAAAAGCACTTGATGCCGCGACAGTCGAAAAACTGCAAGCCTTACTGGCAGCGCAAAGCGTTGAACAAACGCCCAAAGCGCGCGAGGGCTTGCATTTATTTTTGGTAACGCCCCGTTTGGGCACCATTTCTCCTTGGGCTTCCAAAGCAACCAATATCGCCGAAAACTGCGGTTTGGAAGGTATTGAGCGTATTGAACGCGGTATGGCAGTATGGCTCGAAGGTGTGCTTACCGATGGGCAAAAACAACAATGGGCAGCCCTGTTGCACGACCGCATGACCGAAAGCGTGTTGACCGACATCGATGCAGCGGCGCAACTGTTCCACCATATCCAATCGGAAACCTTCTCCAGCGTAGATGTATTGGGCGGCGGTAAAGAGGCTTTGGTCAAAGCCAATACCGAAATGGGCTTGGCGCTTTCTGCCGACGAAATCGATTATCTGGTTGAAAACTATCGGGCTTTGCAGCGCAATCCGTCTGATGTGGAACTGATGATGTTCGCACAGGCAAACAGCGAACACTGTCGCCACAAAATCTTCAACGCCGATTTCATCCTCAACGGCGAAAAACAGCCGAAATCCCTCTTCGGCATGATACGCGACACGCACAACGCGCATCCCGAAGGCACGGTCGTTGCCTATAAAGACAACTCGTCCGTGATCGAAGGCGCGAAAATCGAGCGTTTCTATCCGAATGCGGCGGAAAACCAAGGCTACCGTTTCCACGAGGAAGACACGCATATCATCATGAAAGTGGAAACGCACAACCACCCGACCGCCATTGCGCCGTTTGCGGGCGCGGCAACGGGTGCGGGCGGCGAAATCCGCGACGAAGGCGCAACGGGCAAAGGTTCGCGCCCGAAAGCAGGCTTGACCGGTTTTACTGTTTCCAACCTGAATATCCCTGGCTTGGAGCAGCCTTGGGAACAAGCCTACGGCAAACCCGGCCATATTGCTTCTCCTTTAGACATCATGATTGAAGGCCCGATCGGCGGCGCAGCGTTCAACAACGAATTCGGCCGCCCGAACCTCTTGGGCTACTTCCGCACCTTTGAAGAGAAGTTTGACGGACAAGTTCGCGGTTACCACAAACCGATTATGATTGCCGGCGGCTTGGGCAGCATTCAGGCGCAGCAGACGCATAAAGACGAAATCCCCGAAGGCGCGCTGCTGATCCAACTGGGCGGCCCGGGCATGCTTATCGGCTTGGGCGGCGGCGCGGCTTCTTCGATGGATACCGGCACAAACGACGCTTCTTTGGATTTCAACTCCGTACAACGCGGCAACCCCGAAATCGAACGCCGCGCGCAAGAAGTCATCGACCGTTGCTGGCAGCTTGGCGACAAAAACCCGATTATCTCCATCCACGACGTCGGTGCAGGCGGCCTGTCCAACGCCTTCCCCGAACTGGTCAACGATGCCGGACGCGGCGCGGTATTCAAACTGCGCGAAGTGCCGCTGGAAGAACACGGTCTCAACCCGTTGCAAATCTGGTGCAACGAATCGCAAGAGCGTTATGTGTTGTCCATTTTGGAAAAAGATTTGGACACCTTCCGCGCCATCTGCGAACGCGAACGTTGCCCGTTTGCCGTGGTCGGCACTGCGACCGACGACGGCCATTTGAAAGTGCGCGACGATTTGTTCTCCAACAATCCCGTCGATTTGCCGCTGAACGTTTTGCTCGGCAAACCGCCCAAAACCACGCGCACCGACAAAACGGTTACGCCGTCTGAAAAATCGTTTAACGCCGGCGATATCGACATTACCGAAGCCGCCTACCGCGTTTTGCGCCTGCCCACCGTAGCCGCCAAAAACTTCCTGATTACCATCGGCGACCGCAGCGTCGGCGGCATGACCCACCGCGACCAAATGGTCGGCAAATACCAAACCCCCGTAGCCGACTGCGCCGTTACCATGATGGGCTTCAACACCTATCGCGGCGAAGCGATGTCTATGGGCGAAAAACCGACCGTCGCCCTGTTTGACGCGCCCGCTTCGGGCAGAATGTGCGTCGGCGAAGCCATCACCAACATCGCGGCGGTCAACATTGGCGACATCGGCAATATCAAACTTTCCGCCAACTGGATGGCGGCGTGCGGCAACGAGGGCGAAGACGAAAAACTCTACCGCACCGTCGATGCGGTTTCCAAAGCCTGTCAGGCATTGGATTTGAGCATTCCCGTGGGCAAAGACAGTTTGTCGATGAAAACCGTGTGGCAGGACGGCGAAGAGAAAAAATCCGTGGTTTCACCGTTGAGCCTGATTATCTCCGCGTTCGCACCTGTCAAAGACGTGCGCAAAACCGTTACGCCCGAATTGAAAAACGTTGAAGACAGCGTATTGCTGTTTGTCGATTTGGGCTTCGGCAAAGCGCGTATGGGCGGTTCAGCATTCGGTCAGGTTTACAACAACATGAGCGGTGACGCGCCCGATTTGGACGATACAGGCCGTCTGAAAGCGTTTTACAACGTGATTCAACAGCTTGTCGCCGAAGACAAACTTTTGGCGTATCACGACCGCAGCGACGGCGGCTTGTTTGCGACGTTGGTGGAAATGGCGTTTGCAGGGCGGTGCGGTTTGAATGTGGATTTGACCTCAATGGTTGCCAACCAAGCCGACGTCAACGAAGCCAGCATACGTGCATTGTTCAATGAAGAACTGGGTGCAGTGATTCAAATTGCCAAACAAGATGTTGCGGCAGTAGAAGCCTTGTTTAAAGCGGCAACGCTGCCCTTGCATACCGTTGCCACCATCGGTTCTGACGAAAAAATCGTTATCCGCAATCAGGCAGGCATCGTGTTGGAACAAACCCGCGCCGACCTGCAACGCGCATGGCAGGAAACCAGCCATGCCATCCAACGCCTGCGCGACAACCCCGCCTGCGCCGACAGCGAGTTCGCCCTGATTGGCGACAACGACCGCAGCGCATTGTTTGCCGACGTGAAGTTCGACGTGAACGAAGACATCGCCGCGCCGTTCATCAACAGCGGTGCGAAACCCAAAATCGCCATCCTGCGCGAACAGGGCGTGAACGGGCAAATCGAAATGGCCGCCGCCTTTACCCGCGCCGGATTCGATGCCTACGACGTACATATGTCTGACCTGATGGCAGGCCGTGTCCACCTTGCCGACTTCAAAATGCTGGCGGCGTGCGGCGGCTTCAGCTACGGCGACGTACTCGGCGCGGGCGAAGGCTGGGCGAAATCCATCCTGTTCCACCCCGCCTTGCGCGACCAGTTCGCCGCCTTCTTCGCCGACCCGAACACGCTGACATTGGGCGTGTGCAACGGCTGCCAGATGGTCAGCAACCTCGCCGAAATCATCCCCGGCACGGCAGGCTGGCCGAAGTTCAAACGCAACCTGAGCGAACAGTTCGAAGCGCGCCTGAGCATGGTTCACGTTCCCAAATCAACCTCCCTGATCCTGAACGAAATGCAGGGCTCCAGCCTGCCCGTCGTCGTCAGCCACGGCGAAGGCCGCGCCGACTTCGCGCTTCACGGCGGCAAAATTTCAGACGGCCTCGGCATCGCATTGCAATACGTCGACGGACAAAACCAGGTTACCCAAACCTACCCGCTCAACCCCAACGGCTCGCCGCAAGGCATCGCCGGCGTTACCAACGCCGACGGCCGCGTCACCATCATGATGCCCCACCCCGAACGCGTGTACCGCGCCGCGCAAATGAGCTGGAAACCGGAAGACTGGACGGAACTGTCCGGCTGGTACCGCCTCTTCGCCGGAGCGAGGAAGGCTTTGGGTTAACCGGCAGGCTGATTTGATTCGGCTTTAAAGAAAAGGTCGTCTGAAAACGATTTAGCGGATTCTGTTATATCTGTTTTCAGACGACCTTTATTCATTCTTTTGCGTATGAAGACCGAACCGACCGCCGTCATTCCCGCGCAGGCGGGAATCCAGAAGTTTGGATTTACAGTAATCTTTGAATATTTCTGAAATGCAGAGGTCTGAATTCCCGCCTGCGCGGGAATGACGATCATAGGAAAATCGATGCATTACCCCAAATAATTAAATTAGAAAACTTGACTTTGATAGGAAAACTTAAATGGCAAAAACAAAATATTCCGCACGGATCAATGGGGAACATATTGATGGGACAATAGAAATTATAAAAAGAATCGTCTTACATCTGCATGATATGGGCAAAACACAATTTAAGGTAAAAGATGTAGATGAACAGATTGAAGAACTAAAAAACCAATGGCAGATTACTCCTGACTATAATGATGATACACATGCTTCTTTGCATGTACTTAGTGTCAATTCAAACTCAAGGAAGCATTATCACGAATCAATGCACCAAGACTTTTTATGGTGGAAAAAAGGAGGAATATTTGAATTATACAAACCAACAAATTTTCAAATAAACTCAACCCAATCTTTGGAACAAGATCTCGGTAAACTCAAAGAACAATTAGTATCCGAAATTGAACCAGAAAAGCGAACCGAAATCGAAACCTTAATAAAAGCCCGTCAAGGGCAAGGCAGTTTCCGGAAAAAACTACTCAACCTGTATCCGAGCTGTCCACTGACAGGTCTAGATATCGAGTCTTTACTCATTGCCAGCCATATTAAACCTTGGAGTAAGTGCAATAATGAAGAGAGGTTAGATCCCTCCAATGGTCTGATGCTCGCACCCCATATCGACGCATTATTCGATAGCGGTCTGATTACGTTTGATACCGACGGTACGATAAAAATCAGTCCAAAAATCGATCCGGAAAATCAAGAGCGGCTTGGAATTTCTCCCGATATGCAATTAAAAATCGAACCTGAAAGCGAAAAATATTTCGAATATCACCGCAACCACGTTTTCCAAAAAGAAGAATAAATAGTGTTGAACAGTCCGTTGATTTAAGGTCGTCTGAAAACGATTTAGCGAACCCCGCTATATTTGTTTTCAGACGACCTTTTTGCGTTCTTTTGTATACGAATACTAACCAATTACCGTCATTCCCGCGTAGGCGGGAATCCAGACCTCTTCATTTCAGAAATATTTAAAGATTACTGTAAATCCAAGCTTCTGGATTCCCGCCTGTGCGGGAATGACGGCGGTGAAATGTTTTTTGGATTCCCATTATCGGCATTCTATTAGCGTATTCTGCAAGCAGAAGCATCATTCCGTATAATCATAATCCCCCCTTAGCTCCCCATCAGCTATAATCGACATATTCAGACGGCCTTTCCCGACATTATGACTCGACAAGCCTTTATCCTCAGCGATTGCGAATTTTCCGAATGCGGAGAAAAGCCTTACGCCCTGTTGACCGCGAATCCGACGAAGGAACATCACTTCATCGCCCAAACCGAGCAGCGGCAGCATGCGCATAATCCGCAGGTCAGCCCGCAAAACCAAAACGTTTACCGCCTGCCGTTGTCTATGTTCCATACTGGCGAAAAAGCCCGTGGCAAAGAACAAAACCGCAGCGAAGCGATAAGCGTCAACATCATCGGTAACTTGGCGGCGAAAAACCTCTATACGCTGACCTTTGTCGAAGACTCCGCCAACCAATACAATCTGGAAAGCTGGTTCAACCGTCATGAAAGCGGCTACGAAGAGGCCTGCAACCACCTGCGCACCTTACCTGCAGGCCGTCTGAAAACAACTACGGCAAATGCCGATACCGTCAAAGTACCGGATGCCTTGTGGCGGATATTGCGGCTGAAATTCCTCGGCATTCTGCGCAATCCGCACAACCATAAAAACCTGTTTGCCCACCGCCTGCTCCAAACGCTTCGGGCGCGGCTGCCGGAAGTCGGTTTTGAATTTGTCCGCTTGATCAGCAAACGCGACCCCAAGCGCATCGAAGCCATTATGCAGGACTACCGTTTCACTTTTCTCGGCTATGTCGATTGGCTAGGTGGGCTTTACGGTATGTTGAGCGAAGGCGTGGCGCAGCCGTCGTTGTTTGAACGGTTGTTTTGTAATATCTTTGCCAAACCCGAAGCCGTGAAAATCGAATTGTTCCGCTATCCGGAAAACACGGGGCTGTGCCTGTTTGGCGACAGCAGTTTCTGCCTGCAAGCCTCGGCCAAGCTATTCAGTGTCGGCGTTAATATCTCGCACGATATGTTTGCCGTCGTCCATCTGCAAACCGACCGTTGGCACGCGTTTAAGAATACCTTTCATCACGACGCGCCCAAACTGCAAGGCCAAGTGCGGATTATCGACGGCGACCAAACCCAAAGATTGCTGTTCAACCGACTGTGCATCCATCAAGCCCATGAAGCCGTATTCGGTCAAAGCCCGAATATCAAAGATTATTTAGAGGCCGTCTGAAATCCCCAACCAGAAGAAAGCATATGAAAATCACGCCAATCCAAGCCCTAAACGACAACTACATCTGGATGATTCAAGAAGGCAACCATGCCGCCTGCGTCGATCCGTCCGATGCCACGCCCGTTTTGAAATTCCTCGTTCACAACCGCCTGATGCTGGCGCAAACATGGATTACCCATCCGCACCCCGACCATACCGGCGGCGCAAAAAGCCTGTTCCACGGCTTTTTGGAATCCCCGATCTATGGCGAAAGCGACATCGACGTAGCAACGCATACCGTTACCGCAGGTACGCAGTTCCCGTTTGGCGAAGGCTTGGTTACCGTTTGGGCAACCCCCGGCCATACCGACCGCCACATCAGTTATCTGTTGGAAAATTCAGACGGCCTGCACGTTTTCTGCGGCGATACCTTGTTCTCCGCCGGTTGCGGCCGCGTATTTACCGGCACAATCGAGCAGCTTTACGACAGCTTCCACCGATTCAACCAACTGCCCGAAGAAACGCTGTTTTATCCGGCGCACGAATACACCGCCTCTAATCTGCGCTTTGCCCAGCATATCGAGCCGGACAACGCCGACATTCAGACGGCCTTGGCCGCTGCCGAACACACGCTGACACTGCCTGTCAGCCTTGCACACGAACGCAAAGTCAATCCGTTTTTCCGCATACACCTGCCCCAAGTTCAGGCACGCGCCGAAGAATTGAGCGGACGAAAGTTAAACAGTGAACTCGAAGTCTTCGCCGCTTTGCGTGAATTAAAAAATCAATTTTAATTGGGCTTGATCCCTAAAGAATAAGGCCGTCTGAACAATATCTGTTCAGACGGCCTTTATTATTTAGGGATTATTCCCATTCAATCGTGGCAGGCGGTTTGCCGCTGACATCATAAACCACGCGGTTGATGCCTTTGACTTCGTTGATGATGCGGTTGGACACGCGGCCAAGCAGCGAGTATGGTAGCTCTGCCCAGTGCGCAGTCATAAAGTCGCTGGTAATCACGGCACGCAAGGCAACGACGTAATCGTATGTGCGGCCGTCACCCATCACGCCGACGGATTTCACAGGCAGGAATACGGCAAAGGCTTGGCTGGTCAGGTCGTACCAAGATGTGCCGTTTTCGTCGGTGGTGTTGCGCAATTCTTGAATGAAAATATCGTCTGCTTGACGGAGCAAGTCGGCGTATTCTTTTTTCACTTCGCCCAAGATGCGCACGCCCAAACCCGGACCCGGGAACGGATGACGGTACACCATTTCACGCGGCAGACCCAAAGCCACGCCCAATTCGCGTACTTCGTCTTTGAACAAGTCGCGCAATGGTTCAAGCAATTTGAGTTTCATGTTTTCAGGCAGGCCGCCGACGTTGTGGTGAGATTTGATGGCGTGGGCTTTTTTGGTTTTTGCGCCTGCGGATTCGATTACGTCAGGGTAAATCGTACCTTGCGCCAACCATTTGGCGTTGGTGAGTTTTTTCTCTTCAGCGTCAAATACTTCGATAAATTCCGCACCGATGATTTTGCGTTTTTTCTCCGGATCGGTCACGCCGGCAAGTTTCGCCAAAAATTGCTCTTCGGCATCGACGTGAATCACTTTCACACCCAAGTTGCGGGCAAACATATCCATCACCATTTTGCCTTCGTTCAAACGCAACAGACCGTGGTCAACAAACACGCAGGTCAGTTGATCGCTAATGGCGCGGTGAATCAGCGCGGCCGCTACGGAAGAGTCCACGCCGCCGGACAAACCTAAAATCACTTCGTCGCTGCCGACTTGTTCGCGGATTTTGGCAACGGCTTCTTCAATGTAGTTCGGCATGGTCCAGCTTGGTTGTGCGCCGCAAATATCCAAGACAAAGCGGTTCAACAGCGCGCGGCCTTGTTTGGTGTGGGTCACTTCAGGGTGGAATTGGATGCCGTAGAATTGTTTCTCAGCGTTTTCCATCATGGCAATCGGGCAAGACGGGGTGTCGCCGATGACAGAGAAGCCGGTAGGCAGTTTGGAAACTTTATCGCCATGGCTCATCCAAACGTCGAGTGTATTAGGTGCATCGTCTTGAATACCGCGTGTCAGCTCGCTGTCGATGGTTTTAACTTGCGCATAACCGAATTCTCGTTGGTTGCCCGGGCTAACTTCGCCGCCCAAGTGGTGCGCCATAAATTGCATGCCGTAGCAGATGCCCAAAACCGGAATGCCCAAATCAAAAATACCAGTATCGGCTTGATAATCGGATTCGTAAACGGAATTAGGACCGCCGGAGAGGATAATGCCTTTCGGGTTGAAAGCTTTGATTTCTTCCAAAGGCATATCGAAAGAATGCAGTTCGCAGTAAACATGGGCTTCGCGCACGCGGCGGGCGATCAGCTGGGTAACTTGCGAGCCGAAGTCGAGAATAAGGATTTTGTCTTGGGTCATGGCGGAAACTTTGCAAAATGTAAGAAAACGGTGCGGCCGGGAGGGCAAATTTCAAATTTAAACCACAATAAAAAAGGCCGTCTTAAACGGCGGATTATACCATTGTTCAGACGGCCTTTATAGGGCAAAACCCAAATCTCTCATCTTTCTATTTTGTGTGTTTCTCAGGAATCATATCGCTGCGCGAGAGCAACAGCAGGCAACCCAACACGACCATGCCGATGGCCAGCAACGGCGAGAGGTAAATCCAGTAGCTCATGTGCAGATAAATGGCTGTACCGATATAAACCAGCATCGGGCCGGAAACAATGGACTGTTTGTTGATGCCGTCCATAATCAATACGGCAAAGCCCAAAATAATTAATGCGCCGGCAATCATTGTCGATGTCGCAGGCAAAATATCCGTAGCGCGTAAAAACCAAATCGCGCCAAAGATAATCAAAAACAAAGGCAGAAAAAGTGAGGGGCGGGACATAACAACGCTCCGTAAAGGTTTCAGACGGCCTGTATTATTGGGTGCGCCGGCCATGCAGGCAAGATATAAAAATGCAATCTTGTGTGTAATTATGCAAAGGTTGCCTCAATAAAAAGGCCGTCTGAACAGCGGCAAACCGAAATCGAATATTTCAATTTTCCCTGTTTCAGACGACCTTTTAAATTATCATGCTTTGCCGGTGCTGCCGAATCCGCCTTCACCACGCTCGCTGGCGGCAAACTTGTCCACAACCTTAAACGCAGCTTGGACAACCGGCACAATCACCATTTGCGCGATGCGCTCCATCGGCTCGATGGTAAACGCTTCTTTACCACGGTTCCACAAAGAAACCTTCAATTCGCCTTGATAATCCGAGTCAATCAAACCGACCAAGTTACCCAAAACAATACCGTGTTTATGACCCAAGCCGGAACGCGGCAGCAAAACGGCTGCATAGGCAGGGTTGGCCAAATGCACCGCCAAACCAGTCGGAACGAGATACACATCGCCCGGCTGCAATACAACAGCTTCATCCAAGCAGGCACGCAAGTCCAAACCGGCAGAACCGGGCGTTGCATAAGCAGGCAGGGAATCGGCCATTTTCGGATTTAAGATTTTCAGTTCGACTTCGGTTTGCATGACAGGACTCCGTATTGTTCGATATTGGAAAGGGCTACGATTATACACAAATGCCCTTGAGGCCGTCTGAAAAAACGGAGTATGATTCAGTCAGACCTAAGGAGGAAAATCATGGATCTGCACAATATCCGCGAAGATTACAGCAAACGCGAGCTGTCGGAAGCCGAATGCCACGCCGACCCTATTGTCCAATTCGAGCAATGGCTGAACGAAGCGATTCACGCCGAAGTCAACGAGCCGACAGCGGTCAACGTTGCCGCCGTAGGCGAAGACGGCAGGCCCAACAGCCGCATGGTACTGCTGAAAGAAGTCAACCCCAAAGGCTTTGTTTTCTTTACCAATTACCACAGCCGCAAAGGCCGTTCCTATACTGCTCACCCTTTTGCCGCCATGACCTTTTTCTGGCCGGAACTCGAACGCCAAGTGCGCGTTGAAGGACGCATTGAAAAACTCGACGCCGCCGCTTCGGACGAATATTTTGAAAGCCGCCCGTATACCAGCCGTATCGGCGCATGGGCAAGCGCGCAAAGCGAAGTGATTTCCAGCAAAGCCGTATTGGTGGCTAAGTCCGCGGCCGTCGGTGTCAAACATCCCCTGCATGTTCCCCGCCCGCCGCATTGGGGCGGATACCTCGTTATTCCCGACCGCATCGAATTCTGGCAAGGCCGCCCCAGCCGCCTGCACGACCGCATCCAATACCGCCTGGTTGACGGCAACTGGATACGCGAACGCCTTTCGCCATAATTTTCGGATTTTCAAACAAAAATTTACTGGTTGAGTTACAATACAACCTTTCATCGGCAGGCCGTCTGAATTTGATTTTCAGACGGCCTTTTCCCCCAATCCAACCCCTGCCGCAACCGCCGCAGAAGAACCGCTTTTTCAAGCGAGTTAGGAAAAATCATGTCCAAACAGCCTTCCAGCAAACGCCAATGGCGCGACGGCGTATCCTCTACCGCCAAAAAACCTTCCAAACCGGCCAAATCCTTTGCCAATAAGAAACGTCCAGACGACGAACGAAAAACATCAGGCAAACCTTACGGCCAAAAAGTTTCAGACGGCCCTAAAGCTCAAAATACCGCGCCTAAACAACGTGCGGCCAAAGCCAAAAAACTGGTGGTCCGCAATCCCAACCAAAAAATCATGGAGCACGCCCGCGATTTGAAAGAACGCCGCAGCGACCTTTCACGCTTTGAACCCGAGCGCCTGCAAAAAGTCCTGGCCGCTTCCGGCGTCGGCTCACGTCGCGAAATGGAAGAATGGATCAGCAACGGCTGGGTAACAGTCAACGGCCGCGTAGCGCAACTGGGCGAAAAAGTTACGCCTGACGACCACGTTACCGTCAAAGGCAGCATCATCAAACTCAAATGGGCCGACCGCCTGCCACGCATCATCCTCTACTACAAACAAGAAGGCGAAATCGTTTCCCGTGACGACCCGCAAGGCCGCGTCAGCATTTTCGACCGCCTGCCGCAAGCAGCCAGCAGCCGCTGGGTGGCCATCGGCCGTTTGGACATCAATACCAGCGGCCTTTTGATCCTGACCACTTCAGGCGAACTGGTTCAACGCTTTGCCCACCCCAGCTTTGAAGTCGAACGCGAATACGCCGTGCGCGTATTGGGCGAGTTGACCACCGAACAAATGCGCGTCCTGACTGAGGAAGGTGTCATGCTCGAAGACGGTTTGGCTAAAGTCGAACGCATCTACGAACAAGGCGGCGAAGGCGCAAACAAATGGTACAACGTCGTCATCAAAGAAGGCCGCAACCGCGAAGTACGCCGTATTTTTGAAAGCCAAGGCCTGACCGTCAGCCGCCTCGTCCGCGTAGGCTTTGGCCCCATCGGTCTGCCAAACCGCCTCAAACGCGGCCAGTTCTACGAACTCAATCCGGCAGAAGTCGCCAACATTATCAAATGGGCAGATATGCTGCTGCCGGGCGAACGCCGCCGGAAGAAAAGTTAATGTAAGATAAATCGGGGCTGAGACTTTTGCAAAATCGTCTCAGCCCGACAAAATCTTGCCTAAGTCATAAAAATAGTGGGTATTGAAAGGATTTTCCTTATCCAACACATTCATCGGACTGCCATGTCCGACAAATAATACAGGCATTTTTTCATCGTTGCCTCCTTAATATCTGATGAGGCGGATTGTACGGATAAATGATTAAGCAATAAATCTCAATTTATGAACAACATATTTTCCCAGTAGGAAATGATGAAATATTCTTTGGCTTTGCTGCAAAGTTAAAAATAGGTCGTCTGAAATGTTTAGAGAAAAAGTAAGGTGTGCCGGAGCACACCATGTTTAACGGTTACTGCCCCGTTTTCCACGCGAAGATGCGTTTCAAATTATCCACCGTGTCGTGATGCATGATGGCGGCGAACGTGCCATCCAGTTTGGCAATTTCTGCTTTGTCTTCATCACTGAGGGCAAAGTCAAAGACATTCAAGTTTTCCGCCATGCGTTCAGGTTTGGTGGATTTTGCCAATACCACCATGTCGCGCTCAATCAGCCAGCGGGTAATCACCTGCGCCACGGATTTGCCGTATTTCGTGTTGATTTTGCTTAACACGGGGTTGTGGAAAATATCGTTTTTACCTTCGGCAAACGGCGCCCACGCTTCCACGGCAATGCCTTCAGCCTGCAAAGCGGCAACGGCTTCGGTTTTTTGTTGGAATGGATTGATTTCAATCTGATTAGCCTGCGGCATCACTTTATTAAACAGCCCCAAATCCACCGCGTGGGCGAAAATTTTTAAGTTTTTGAAGTTTGAAAAACGCTTGGGAACTTGACCGCACTTTTGCGTATAGATAAGGAAAAGGTCGTCTGAAAAACTAAATCCGTTTTCAGACGACCTTTTAACAATAATAGCGTGGATGTTTACGCTATCAGTAATGGAACTATAATTTACTTTCGACCAATATCTTTATACGTTAAACTTAATCCACTCATTAAATGTAGATTGTATAATATCCGTATTATATACAATACCTATATTAGGTATAGGGTTGTTTATAGATGTAAACCATTTTTCAACATTTTGATTACTATTCTGAGCTTTTAATCCATCAATAAAATTACTATATGATAGCGATGAATACATTAATCTACGGTAACCATTTTTATCTCCTAATGATGAAAGATTGGATGCTTCAGTGACAGCTGTACCAATCCATACTTTTTCATTAATTCCAACACCTTTTCTCCCTGTTTTAATAACTAAATCGTACCCTGTCGACATTCCTATTCCTGCTCTAATAGGATCAATCCCTCTTTTCCATAACATCTTATTAAACATCTCGATAAATGTGTTTGCATCGAAGGTTTTATTGGCACAATTTAGAATATCTTCTTTTGAAGGTGTATTGTAAATTGCATAAACGCAATCCCCACGAATACCGATCTCAAGCATGAATCCATCATCATCTCTTAGTATTTCAATCAGTTCAGAAATAAATGCTCTGATTACTTTTGCAGTTTCCTCCTGATTATTGCTTGTAAATAATCTACTTGAATCCCGAATATCTATAAAAATACTGGTTAACCATGTCCTGTATCCATTTTCAAAAGTAAAATTACCATCTACTGGTAATTTCTTCTTTTCTTCTATGATCATATGATTATCTAGAATACTTTCTACTCGGTTTTTTCCCTGTATATAGTCATACTCTGACATTGTTATCTCCTATTTCTGAAAAATGTAAAGCCACGAAACCAATAAAAAAATAGTGCTTATACCACTTATTTTTACTCCCTTATTATAATTTTTAAATTTTTGTTCACAAATCTTGGAGTTGATATATATTTGTGAAACTAAATCTTCAATGTATTTATTCAAATTAGTCGCTTTAAGACACTTCAAATAGGCTTGTTGGTTCCTGTTTGATGCAATATGCCCGAAGAAAATATTAGATTTTCTATCCTCGTTATTGGTTATTTTTGCCATCAAGGCCTTGCTTAGAAAGTAAAGTCCAATTATGAAACATATAGCTGATACCAAAAATATAAGCATAAAAATAAATAAAACGACTTCATCTGTTCTATTTCTAGGATTTGCACAAAAAACACTTTTTATAAATTCTGTTGTGGGTGTTTTTAAAGTAGATAAAATGGTTAAAATAGCGCCAAAAAATGAGAACCAAAATGATACTTTGGTATCACAATTTGAAATAAATCCAATAATCCTATCAAGAGTCAAATGCAATTTATCCGTATCGTTCGATAATCTCCATTGTTGCTTATACATTGTTTTACCTTTATCTGTTAAATTTACTCAATTATTTGGGGAATGCGATGATAATTCAATAGTTACTACAAAAATAATTTTCTCAATAGAATAAATTTCGTATCAATGCCACTGTGGTAGCGGTGGAAGCTGCGTTGTACCCGAAATTAAAGCCGATTTTGAACCAATACCCGAAGAGATGATTGCGGTGCCGATTTCCGCACCGCTCAAAATGGCGTTGGTCGCCTCGCCCGATTATTTGGCGCAACACGGTTCGCCGAAAAATATTGACGATTTGCAGCAGCACCGCCTCATCGGCACAAAGCTCTCCGCCGAACACGGCGCGGAGATGCAGTGGGAATTCAAATACAAAAAAGAGCTGATTACATTCACGCCCAAATCGCAGTTTTCCATCAATAATCATCTGCGCCTGCAAGCCGTTTCAGACGGCCTCGGCATCGCGTGGGTGGCACATATGAGCGTGGCGGATGCAATCCATTCGGGTCAGTTAGTCGAGTTACTTCCTGAATATGCAATGACTTACGATCCGCTTTACCTCTATTACCCCAGCCACCGCGGGCATTCGAATGTGTTTAAGCTGATTGTGGATGCGCTGCGGGTGGAGGTCATCTGAAAATGCAAAAGCAGCCTGAGTTTCGTTTGCCGAAATGCAGGCTGCTTTCAAATAATCTCAATATGTCCGTCTGATTTTCAGACGACCTCTCCGTGCCGTCTTCATGACTGAGCGCTCTCGGAGTCCACGCCATTTATACGCGGATTAACTTTAATCACCATAACAAACGTCGTCTGAAAACCGAATTTCCAGTTTTCAGACGACGTTTTCTGTTCACAAACCTAAGCGTTATTTCTCTGCTTTCAACACCCGCTGACGGCGCGTTTCGCTCAACACCATGCCCGCGCTGACGGAGACGTTCATGCTTTCGACCGTGCCAAACATCGGAATCGACACCAGCATATCGCAATGTTCGCGCGTCAGGCGGCGCATGCCTTCGCCTTCGTTGCCCATTACCCAGGCCACGCTGTCGGGCAAGTCGCAGTGGTAAAGGTCGGAGTCGCCGCCCATGTCCGTGCCGACAATCCAAATGCCGTATTCTTTCAGCTCACGCAAAGTACGGGCAAGATTGGTTACGGTAATATACGGCACAGTTTCCGCCGCACCACAGGCAACTTTGCTGACGGTCGCATTCAGGCCGGCGCTTTTGTCTTTGGGCGCAATCACGGCATGCACGCCCATCGCATCGGCAGTACGCAGGCACGCGCCGAGATTGTGCGGATCGGTAATACTGTCCAATACCAGCAAAAACGGAGGTTCGCTCAGGTTTTCCAACACATCTTCCAAATGAACATGGTTTTTGGAAGCGTCGATAAACCCGACCACGCCCTGATGCCGCGCACCTTTGCTGATGGCGTTGAGGCGGTCGGCGTCGGCAAAGTGTACGCGCACGTTTTCAGAGGCCGCTTTATCCAATACATCGCGGGTGCGCGCATCGGATTTGCCCTCTTGGATATAGAGTTCGGTAATCGATTTCGGGTTTTGCCACAAACGGGCATTGACGGCGTGAAAGCCATAGATGAGTCGTTGGTTTGCCATGTTTTTGCTTTATCAAAAAATTCAGACGGCCATTATAACAAGTAAGGCCGTCTGAAAATTTTTTATTTCATCAAATAACCGAGTATGCCCGAAGTGCCAACGCCGATTAATACCGTTACCAACATCGAAAACCGGCTGGCGGCCAATACCGTCAAAGCAATGGCAATCAGCTCATGCAGTTTGTCCGATACAAAATAAGGCGCAATTACAGAAATCAACACGCAGCCCGGCGCAGCCTCCATCACCACTTGCGCACGACGGCTCAATGTACGGTTGCGCAAGGCAAAAAAGCCGATTAATCGGGTTGAATAAGTAACGGCCAACATGCTTAAAAACAGCAGAAACGATTGCAGCGACAGCAAATCCTTCATTTTTGCTCTCCCCACAAATACGCCACTAACAAGCCCGACAACGTTCCGGCCGGAACATACCATGCGCCATCTACGGTCAAATAGGTTACGCACGCCACAATCAGGCTGACAAACCAAGGGCGTGAAGCCGCAAAGCTCTTCCACATCCCGCGCAGCAACACCAAAAACACCGCAGGAAACGCCATGCCGAAGCCCCAAGCCGCCACAACGCCAAACATCGGGCCGACTGCCGCGCCAAATGCCGCAAAACCAATCCAAGTCACATACAAAATAAAGCACACGCCCGCATAAAACGGCATATTGAATGCAGACAAACCAAGCGCCTTGCGTTTTTGAATTTCAGCAAACGCCATTGCCCAGCTTTCATCACACATAAAAAACAGCGCGGGCATCGCCTTTTTCAGCGGCATATCCCTCATATACGGCGCAATCGCCGCACCCATCAGTATATGGCGCGAATTGATCATAAACGTAACCGTTGCAATCAGCATAATCGGCAAAGGATTTGCCCATAAATTGACTGCGGCAAATTCCGAGCCTCCGGCAAAGTTCATGCCCGTCATCAGCAGCATTTCCAGCCAACTCATGCCTTTCTGCCCGCCCTGCATGCCCAAAATCAGCGCCCACGGCAACAAGCCGATCAGCATGGGCGATGTTTCTTTGATACCGCGCAGAAATTCTGAGCGAGGAGAAGCAGTGTGATTCATTTTGATTGGAATGGTTTATTAAAAAGAAGCGACGTATTATAAAGCAGGCCGTCTGAACAAGGTATAATACGGAAAAATTAGATTTATTTACGGAAACCGATATGACCCACACCGTCCATTTGCAGTTTGAAGAAATTGACAATACCGTGTTGCAACGCCTGTGCGGCGCGCTCGACAGCAATCTCGAAGCCTTAGGCAAAGCCCTTGATATCCAAATCAGCCACCGCTTCGAACATTTCACCTTCATGGGCGAACTGGCACACGCCGGCCGTCGTGCCTTGCTGTCGCTTGCCGAAGCCGCAGAAAAAGGCGACTTGGACGACAATGCCATCAGCCTCGCGGCCGTCGAAGCAAAAACCGCAGATGAAAAACACGAAGAAAAACACCACGACCAACAATACTATTTCCGCACCAAACGCGGCAGCATCGGCGGCCGTACCCCGCGCCAAAACGGCTATATACGCGCCTTGCTCAACCACGATGTCGTGTTCGGCTTAGGCCCTGCCGGTACGGGTAAAACCTATCTTGCCGTTGCCGCCGCAGTCGATGCCATGGAAAAACACCAAATCGAACGCATCGTTTTGGTACGCCCCGCAGTCGAAGCAGGCGAAAAATTAGGCTTCCTGCCGGGCGATTTGGCACAAAAAGTCGATCCCTACCTGCGACCGCTTTACGATGCACTGTATGATTTAATGGGCTTCGACCGCGTAACCAAACTGATGGAAAAAGGTTTGATTGAAATTGCGCCGCTGGCCTATATGCGCGGCCGCACCTTAAATGGCGCGTATGTCATTTTGGACGAAGCACAAAACACCACGCCCGAACAAATGAAAATGTTCCTGACCCGTATCGGCTTCGGTGCCAAAGCAGTCATTACTGGCGACATCAGCCAAATCGACCTGCCGCGCAACATCAAATCCGGCTTGAAAGATGCACGCGAAAAACTGCGCGATGTAGAAGGCCTGTATTTCCACACCTTCACCAGCGAAGACGTCGTCCGCCATCCTTTGGTGCAGAAAATCGTCGAAGCCTATGAAGCAGCGGAAGAACAAGCCGAAAAGGAAAACGGCGAATAATCTTTTCAAACACTCAAGGCCGTCTGAAAATCAAATTTCAGACGGCCTTACTACATCATTCTCCCCATAATACTGCTATAATCCAAAAATCAAGTAAAACAACGACTTCAAAAGGAAAAATATGACCCTCAAGCCACCCGTCCGAATCGCCGTTACCGGCGCGGCAGGCCAAATCGCCTACGCCACCCTCTTCCGTATCGCCGGCGGCATCATGCTCGGACGCGACCAACCCGTTATCCTGCAGCTGCTCGACCTGCCGCAGGCACAACAGGCATTGCGCGGCGTGATTATGGAAATGCAGGATTGCGCCTTCCCACTCCTTGCCGACATCTTCGCCACAGACGACCCCGAAGTCGCCTTCAAAGATGCCGACATCGCCCTCTTGATTGGTGCGCGCCCGCGTACCCAAGGTATGGAACGCGCCGATTTGCTGCACGCCAATGGTGAAATTTTCAAAGTACAAGGCGCGGCGTTGAACAAAGTTGCCAATCGCAACGTTAAAGTCCTCGTCGTCGGCAATCCGGCCAATACCAACGCCTACATCGCCATGAAATCCGCACCCGACATCCCGCCGGAAAATTTCACCGCCCTGATGCGTCTTGACCACCACCGCGCCGTCAGTCAAATTGCCGAAAAAATCGACCGCCCGATTACTTCCATCGAGCAAATGTGCGTCTGGGGCAACCACAGCCCAACCATGTACGCCGACTACCGCTACGCCACCAGCAACGGCGAGTCCGTCCAAGACATGATTACCGAACCCGACTGGAACACCGAGGTCTTTATGCCGAAAATCGCCGGACGCGGTGCCGCCATTATCGCTGCTCGCGGTTCATCATCTGCGGCCTCCGCCGCCAATGCCGCCATCTACCACCTGCGCGACTGGTTGCTCGGCAGCAGCGGCAAATGGATAACCATGGGCGTTCCATCCGACGGCTCTTACGGCATTCCCGAAGGTTTGATTTTCGGCTTCCCCGTCATTTGTGACGAAGGCAGCTACCGCATCGTCCAAGGCTTGGATTTGTCGGACGAATTCAGCCAAAAACGTATTGCCGCCACACTGGCCGAATTAGAAGAAGAACGTTCAGCCATCCAGGATCTACTCTAAAACAAAGGCCGTCTGAAAACCAAATTTCAGACGGCCTTTACCGTGCAGCCTTATTCCGCTACATCAATGCACAAATATTTCAGTTCCAAATACTCATCCGCACCATATTTGCTGCCTTCACGTCCTAAACCGCTGCGTTTTACGCCGCCAAATGGTGCTACTTCATTACTGATTAAGCCGGTATTGATACCGACCATGCCGTATTCCAAGGCTTCGCCGATGCGCCATTGGCGGGCGGTATCGGAGGTGAAAAGGTAAGCTGCCAAACCGTATTCCGTATTGTTCGCAGCCTCGATGACTTCGGCTTCGGTTTCAAAACGGAACACCGGACACAAAGGCCCGAAGGTTTCCTCGCGAGCTACCGCCATTTGCGCCGTAACGCCGCTTAAAACAGTCGGCTCAAAAAACGTTCCGCCCAATGCGCTCCGTTTACCGCCGGTCAGACAACTTGCGCCTTTAGCCAATGCGTCGGCGATGTGCTGCTCGACTTTCTCCACTGCTTTTTCCTCAATCAGCGGCCCTTGGTTCACACCATCCTCCAAGCCGTTGCCCAATTTGAGCGCGGCCACTTTTTCACTTAATTTGCGGCAAAATTCGTCGTAAATGCCGGATTGAGCGTAAACGCGGTTGGTGCAGACGCAGGTCTGACCGCTGTTGCGGAACTTGCTGGACAGCGCGCCTTCGACGGCTTTGTCCAAATCGGCATCGTCAAACACGATAAACGGCGCGTTGCCGCCCAGCTCCAAACTCAGTTTTTTAATGTCCGCCGCGCTGTCAGCAAAAATTTTTGCGCCGACTTCGGTTGAGCCGGTGAAACTGATTTTGCGCACAGTCGGATTCGTAGCGAATTCATGGCTGATTTCCGAAGCGCTACCACTGACAACAGGCAACAAATCCTGAGGTACGCCAGCTTCATAAGCCAGTACGGCCAACGCATACGCACTCAAAGGCGTGAGCGATGCAGGTTTGACAATCATCGCGCAGCCCACTGCCAAAGCAGGCGCAGCCTTGCGCGCAATCATCGCAGACGGGAAATTCCACGGCGTAATCGCGGCGGTAACGCCGATTGGCTGTTTCAACACGACCAGTTTTTGCGACGCCTTCACACTTGTCAGCACATCGCCGTCAATCCGCCTCGCCTCTTCGGCAAACCAGCGCACAAACGAAGCCGCATAATCGATTTCGCCGCGAGCCTCGGTCAGGCTTTTGCCCTGTTCCATCGTCATGATACGCGCCAGTTCTTCTTTGTTTTCTTTAATCAAAAAATACCAACGCCACAACACATCGGCACGCTCCAACGCAGTTTTTGCCGCCCATAATTTTTGTACCGCCTCTGCCTTTTGAATCAAAAGCTTCAGGCCGTCTGAATCAGTCTTACGGACAAATGCCAAAGCCTCGCCCGTTGCCGGATTGCCAACTTTGAGGCCGTCTGAAATCGGGGAAAAGGAAATATCGGGGTGGTTGAGCAGTTGGGAAAAGGTTTTCATGGGAAACGACCTTTCTAAAACCGAGGATATATGTTCATTATCATATTCACACCATGAAAGCGCAACTGAATTGCAAAATAAGCCGACAGCAAATGCCGTCTGAATATCTTACAGCCGGTCTTTGGTTTAGCGACATCATATTCATCTTAATAACGAATGAAATACGATTATTAATACTCTACCTCAAAAGGATAAGACACATGTATTACAACAATTTGCTATAATACAAAACTCATTTCAACTCTCATCAAAAATCCCATTTTCAGACGGCCTTTGTCTGTTTATAAGGCCGTCTGAAATGTTTTCCGTCCATCCTCTTCTGCCGAGCCATGATTCCATCTGATTTCATTGACGAGCTTTTGTCCAAAGTCGATATTGTCGATATTATCGACGAGCAGGTTCCGCTGAAGAAAGGCGGGGCGAACTATATGGCCTGCTGTCCGTTTCACAAGGAAAAGACGCCGTCGTTTTCGGTCAGCCCGACCAAGCAGTTTTACCATTGCTTCAGTTGCGGGGCGCATGGTTCGGCAATTGGTTTTGTGATGGAACATCAGGGGCTGTCGTTTCCGGAGGCGGTACAGTTTCTTGCAGACCGTGTTGGCATGACGGTGCCTAAAGTTCGCGGGCAGGAAGACAACCCCGAAATCCGTGCCGAACGTAAGAAAAAACAGCAGACTTTGGAAGAAACAACGGCAGCGGCAGCGGATTTTTATGCGCAACAGTTGAAATTCAATCCGGCAGCGAAGGCTTATTTAGACAAACGCGGCTTGAGTGCGGAAGTCATCGCGCATTATGGTTTAGGCTATGCGCCTGACGGTTGGCAGCCTTTGGCGCAAGTGTTCCAACCCTATCCTAATACTGCATTGGTGGATACGGGCATGGTCATCAACAACGAAGGCAAACATTACGACCGCTTTCGCCATCGGATTATGTTCCCTATCCGTAATCCGCGTGGGCAGGTCATCGGATTTGGCGGCCGCGTATTGGACGACTCCAAACCCAAATACCTGAACTCGCCGGATACTCCTCTGTTTGACAAAGGGAAAAACCTTTACGGACTATATGAAGGGCGTGCTGCCGTAAAAGAGGCCGGACGGATTTTGGTGGTCGAAGGCTACATGGACGTGGTCGCATTGGCTCAGTTCGGCGTCGGCTACGGCGTAGCGGCTTTAGGTACGGCAACCACGGCGGAACACGTCAAAATCCTGATGCGTCAGGCAGACAGTATTTATTTTTGTTTTGATGGCGACAGTGCGGGACGTAAAGCGGCTTGGCGCGCGCTAGAAAATGCATTGCCGCAATTAAAAGATGATAAATCGCTGCATTTTTTATTCTTACCCGAAGAACACGACCCAGACAGCTACATCCGCGCCTACGGCAAGACGCAATTTGAAGATGCCTTGTTAAACCAAAGCAAGCCCCTATCGGAATACTTTTGGGAACATCTTTCAGACGGCCTCAACCTCAATACGCAAGAAGGCAAAGCAGAATTGGTCAAAACCAGTTCTCCGCTTTTGGCTCAGATTACCGCGCCGGCATTGGGCTATCTTCTGAAACAAAAACTCAGCGAGCTGGTGGGCATTGACCCGGACAACCTCGCCCAGTTACTCGGACAAGAAGCGCCAAAGCGGCACGTCAAACAAAAAAGTTACAAACTGCCGCCTATTTCTGTCAAACAACCAACCATGCTGACACTGGTTCAAAGACAGATACGCAGCCTCTTGATAAATCCGGCTTGGGCTTCATATATAGACCTGCCCGATTATCTGGCTTTAAGCGGCGACTTTGCCTGCCTTGCCAATTTGGCCGAAACCATCAAGCATCATGATACGACTCCTGCAACTGCACAAGTGCTTGAATATATGCGCGGTTCGCCCTATGAGGAAACCGTCAATCAAATCTTTTTATCGACCCTTCACTCTGAAGAAATGGAAGGGGATAACGAAGAAGATTGCGAAAGTTTCCAAATCGGCATGAAAAAGTTGTTAAATGAATTAAAATACAGTCAAATCGAAACTTTAAAGCAAAAAAGTATTCAAACTGGTTTGACCGAAAATGAAAAAAGACTATTGCTGTCGCTTTTGACGGCAAAGCAAAACTAACCCCTCAGGCCGTCTGAACAATCTAAATACACGCTGCGAAACATGACACGCAGAACACTCCATCTGTAATATTTTCAGACGGCCTCAGAGTATTAAAGTGAAATCTGATTTCACAACAAAAAGCTCTGCTCCGCCTTCAGGTACGGCCACATCACCGTAAACCGTCGGCATCCTATCAACCTAGAGAGCAATCCATGTCTAAAAATCAAAACTACGAAGAATACCAAGACCAAGACGACAACCGTCCCTTGAGTATCGAAGAGCAACGCGCGCGTCTGCGCCAACTCATTATCATGGGTAAAGAACGCGGCTACATCACTTATTCCGAAATTAACGACGCCCTGCCCGACGATATGTCTGATGCCGAGCAAATCGACAACATCGTCAGCATGATTTCCGGCTTGGGCATCCAAGTAACCGAGCAAGCCCCTGATGCTGAAGACATCCTCTTGAGCGACAACGCCGCCGCCATGACCGATGACGATGCCGTTGAAGAAGCCGAAGCAGCACTCTCCAGCGCAGATTCAGAATTCGGCCGCACTACCGACCCTGTGCGCATGTATATGCGTGAAATGGGGCAAGTCGATCTGTTGACGCGCGAAGACGAAATCATCATCGCCAAAAAAATCGAAAATGCACTGAAAAACATGGTGCAGGCAATCTCAGCCTGCCCAGGCTCGATTGCTGAAATTCTGGCTTTGATCGAGCAAGTCCGCAACGATGAAATCCGTGTGGATGAAGTCGTTGAAGCCATCATCGACCCTAACGAAGTCTTATTGAACGAATTGGGCTTGGGTCATTTGGAAAATGCCAAACCAGATAACGAAGAAGGCGAAACCGATAGCGATGATGAAGATGGCGACGATGAAGATGAAGACGACTCCGGCAGCGACTCCGATGCCATGTCCGCCGCCCATTTGGCCGAACTGAAGCAAAAAGTTTTGGAACATTTCGCCTTTATCGAGAGCGAATACGGCAAAATGATCAAGCAGTTGGAAAAACACGGTAGTCAGCACGCCAACTATCTGAAACACCGCGATGCCATTGCCAACAAACTGTTGGAAGTCCGTTTCGCCACACGTCAAATCGAAAACCTGAGCAGCAGCCTGCGCAGCCGCGTTGAAAACATCCGCAAACTTGAGCGTGAAATCCGCGACATCTGTATCGACCGCGTCCGCATGGAACGCGACTACTTCATCAAAAACTTTCTGCCCGCCATTACTGATTTGAAATGGGTAGAAGAAGAAGTAGCCAAAGGCCGTGTATGGGCAAACGCATTGGATCGTTTCCGCCACGCCATCCTCGAAAAACAAACCGAGCTGGCAAATATGGAAGCCGAAACCCGCATTTCCATCGAAGAGTTGAAAGAAATCAACAAAAACATGGTGTTGAGCGAAAAAGAAACCTCAGCAGCCAAACAGGAAATGATTCAGGCCAACTTGCGTTTGGTTATTTCCATTGCCAAAAAATACACCAACCGCGGCTTGCAGTTCCTTGATTTGATTCAAGAAGGCAATATCGGTCTGATGAAAGCGGTGGACAAATTCGAATACCGCCGCGGCTACAAGTTCTCAACTTACGCCACATGGTGGATTCGTCAAGCAATTACCCGTTCCATTGCCGACCAAGCACGTACCATCCGTATTCCGGTTCACATGATTGAAACCATCAACAAAATGAACCGTATCTCGCGCCAATACCTGCAAGAAACCGGTGAAGAGCCTGATTCTGCCAAACTGGCCGAGCTGATGGAAATGCCGGAAGACAAAATCCGCAAAATCATGAAAATCGCCAAAGAGCCGATTTCCATGGAAACACCGATTGGCGATGACGATGATTCGCACTTGGGCGATTTTATCGAGGATGCCAACAACGTTGCGCCGGCAGAAGCTGCGATGTACACCAGCCTGCACGAAGTAACCAAAGAAATCCTCGAGAGCCTGACACCGCGCGAAGCCAAAGTTTTGCGTATGCGTTTCGGTATCGATATGAATACCGACCACACTTTGGAAGAAGTCGGCAAACAATTTGACGTAACCCGTGAACGTATCCGTCAAATCGAAGCCAAAGCCCTGCGCAAGCTGCGCCACCCAACTCGCAGCGACCGCCTCCGCAGCTTCCTCGACAGCGAAGAAAACAAATCGTAAAAACAAACCGCAGGTTGAAAGACCTGCGGTTTTTTATTGGAATACGAAAAGGCCGTCTGAAAAACCAAATCTCAAAAGATTCAATGGTTTCAGACGGCCTTAAATTTATTTTGATAATTTATTCAGCCTCAGTGGTTTTCTTTTTCGGACGACGACGGCGACGTTTGAGTTTTCCATCAGTTGATCCACTTTGTTTCTGACGTTTGTGATCATTGGCCGCAGTCATTTGCTGACGGGTTTCCTCATCGGCATGTTGGAAAGTTGTCCACCAAGAAGCCATCTCTTTATCAACCTCGCCAACCTCGCTACGCAAAATCAGGAAATCATAAGCGGCTCGGAAACGGGCTTGTGATAGCAGGCGATACGGGCGTGCACCGCGCATATTGTCGAATTGCGGCTGAAATTGCCAGATTTCACGCATGGTTGCAGAAAATCGTTGCGGCACGCCCCAACCTTTCTCTACCGTATCCCGCATAGTGTTCATCGCATCCATCAATGCAGGGACAGGTTTTTGTCCATGGTTCAGATTTCGTTGCCACATAGCATTTAGTGTCGGCCACAATACCGCCGCCAATACGAAACCAACGGAAACGGACTTATCCGCACGGATACGCTCGTCGGTATTTTTCAACGCCAACATAATCATACGTTTGTCGGCCGCTTCGGCAGTTTTCAAAGCATCTAAAAGCGGATGGATGCCTTCGGGAATACTCAACTCGTTCAACCGTTTCAAACAGGCACAGGAATAACCGGAAAACAGGATTTTCAGAATTTCATCAAAAAGACGGGCCACCGGCTCATTTTTCAGACGGCCTGCATATTCGGCAATCGGCAAAGCAGTTTGCTCTTCTACTTCAAAACCCAACTTGCCCGATAAACGTACAGCGCGAAGAATACGGACAGGATCTTCCTGATAGCGTTCGGCAGGATCGCCTATCATCACCAATTTTTTATCGGCAACATCAGCCACGCCCTGATGGAAGTCCCAAATCTCCTCTTTAATCGGGTCGTAATACAGCGCATTGCAAGTAAAGTCGCGACGCATGGCATCTTCTTCAATACTGCCGTAAGTATTGTCCTTCATAATACGGCCTTGCGCATTTTGCTGAACCTTATCGCCACCGCGGAACGTCGTGACTTCAATAGTTTCAGGTCCGATCATCACATGAACGATTTGGAAGCGGCGGCCGATAATGCGGCTGCGGCGGAATACTTTGCGGATTTGCTCCGGCGTGGCATCGGTTGCGATATCAAAGTCTTTGGGCTCAACCCCGAGCAACAAATCCCGAACGGCACCGCCCACAACATAAGCCTGAAAACCGGCTTCATGCAGGCGTTTGGCAATTTTCTCCGCAGCAAAGCTCAACATATCCGCGCGGATACCGTGTTGCTCAAGCGGGATAATTTCCTTTTCAGGCAACGATTTGACGTGTTTTTTAGGCAACACTTTATGCAGCCATTTTTTTAACATAAGCAGCTCTTTTCACAATAAAAAAGGCCGTCTGAAACTTGTCTGGCTTAAGCCTTTGCACAATATTCTGCCGCAGAAGGGGCAAAACATTGAGCAAAGGCTTCAGACGGCCTAAAAAAGACGTGCCATTATACCTTATGGAAGTTCGATTAATTAGCGTATTGACAAAAAATATCGGCTATAATGACGGTCTAACAACGATTCAGGCAGAACATCATGTACCATTACAAATCCGAAGCTACCAAATTCCTCGACAAACTCATGGAAGACAATCCCGAAATGGAAGCACAACGCCTCGAAAACCGCCATTTGCTGTGGGATGTTACCCTCAATCCGACAGAACAGGCCGAATTTGAAGCGGCCAAAGTCAACAAAAAACCCTATACCTACTATCAAGACTAATCCCGTATCGGCATGACAACCAACACGCACAATACCGATCCGGCATTACAACATTACCTCAACAGCATCGGTCAATCCGAACATCCCGTTTTGACCGCATTGCGCGAGCGTACCCAATCACATCGTCTGGGAAAGATGGCCATCGCCCAAGAGCAGGCAGCAATGTTGGTGTGGTTGGCCAAATTATTGAATGCCCAAAAATATTTGGAAGTTGGCGTCTTTACCGGTTACAGCAGCACCGCCATGGCGCTTGCCCTCCCCGAAGACGGCAAAATCACGGCTTGCGACATCAATGTAACCTTTACCGATATTGCCCGCGAAACATGGCAGGCAGCAGGCATAGCGCATAAAATCTTGCTTCATCTGCAACCGGCTTTGCTGACTTTGGACGATTTGATTGCGCAAGGCGAATCAGAAAGCTACGACTTGGCACTTATCGATGCCGACAAACCACCTACGCCGAAATATTTCGAACGCTGTTTGCAACTGGTACGGAGTGGCGGCGTGATTGCCATCGACAATATCTTGCTGGGTGGGCGCGTCATGAATGAAGCAGCCGAAAACGATCCGCCCAGCTTGGATATCCTGCGCCATTTCAACCAAAATCTGCCGCACGATACACGCATTATTCCCATTACCCTGCCTGTCGGCGACGGTTTGACATTGCTACTAAAAAAATAAAACGACACAATCCGATGAAAACATTATCACATTCCCTGTTTCTTTTGCCGCTTACTCTATTGGCCGCATCATGCACTGTTTCCCACTCTCCCCAATCTGCCGACAATCCCAACTTTGTCCTGCCTGATATTCCACGTGAGCCTTTGCACGAAAAAAGTATCCCCTATCCGCGTTTGGACGAACAAACCCAGATTGACCACTTAGGCATACAAATCGCCCGACTGGAACGCACGGTTGAAGAATTAAATCAACGCTTGCACACATTGGAACAACAACGAAACATCAAACGTCCGACTACTTCGGCTTCCCAACCCAAAGCCCAGCGATTGGACGACCGCAAGCTGAAAATGAATTATTTGGCCAATGGCGGCGGCGTGCCGTCTGAAACAGACTCAGCCGCACAAAACGAACTGCGCCTTTATAATCAGGCGCAAAAATACTACCAACGCAATAACTTCTCCGCCGCAGTGGCCATTTTGAAAGAGGCAGACGGCGGCAACGGCAGCGAAATTTCCCGCCGCAATATGTATCTGCTACTGCAAAGCCAACAACGTCTGGGCAACTGCGAATCCGTTATCGAAATCGGCAACCGCTACGCCAACCGATTCCGCAACAGCCCACAAGCTCCTGATGCCATGTACAGCATCGGCCAGTGCCAATACAAACTGCAACAAAAAGACATCGCCCGCAGCACATGGCGCAAACTGATACAAAGCTTCCCCAATAGTGAAGCGGCAAAACGCGCTTCTATCAGCCTTAAACAAAGATAAACGTTCAGACGGCCTTGTCATTCCTAAGGCCGTCTGAATATTTTTTTACCCTTAATCCATTCAAGCAAAAGGAACTCTTCATGATCCAAGTCGGCATTATTATGGGCAGCAACAGCGATTGGCCGGTGATGCAGCAGGCAGCACAATTTCTCAAAGAATTCGGCGTTGAATACGAAGCGCGTGTCGTCTCTGCACACCGTACGCCTGATTTGATGTTTGAATACGCCGAAACCGCACGCGAACGCGGCATCAAAGCCATCATTGCCGGCGCAGGCGGCGCAGCGCATTTGCCAGGCATGGTTGCAGCCAAAACCACGGTGCCCGTCTTGGGTGTTCCCGTGCCCAGCAAATATCTGCGCGGCGAAGACTCCCTGCTTTCGATTGTACAAATGCCCAAAGGCGTTCCAGTTGCCACATTTGCCATTGGCGAAGCAGGCGCGGCCAATGCGGCGCTGTTTGCCATTTCACTTTTAGCCAACGAAAATCCTGAATTGGCTGAAAAATTGGCGGCTTTCCGTGCCAAACAAGAGCAAACCGTTCTAGCCATGGAATTGCCTGAAGCATAACGGACTAAGGCCGTCTGAAAGTTGTAAAAGGAAACTTAGATTTCGTTTTACACTTTTCAGACGGCCTTGTTTAATGATCAAATTAAATCAACATTATGAAAACGCCTCTATTCGTCCTACTCTCCACCCTGCTTTACGCCTGCCAAAGCCCAAGTATTCCTGCCCAATCAAACGCTACTCCATCTCAGCAACAAGCCCAAGATACTACCGGCAACCTGATTATCTTCTATGATGCTCAAACCGGTTCCGCGCCATTGCTAAAAGCAGTGAAAGCCTCCGGCGCAAGTTTGATTTATGAATACAAAAACCTGAACGGCATTGCTATTCGTCCGTCTTCCAAGACCAAGATTGAAGATGCCATTGCCTATTTTAAAAAGGTAAACGGCGTATTATCCGTCGAACAAGATAGGCTGCTTAAACTTCAATAACCGAGCTGGTTCTTCGGACTAATAAAAAAGCCGTCTGAAACGCATCATAACGTTTTCAGACGGCCTTTACTTGTTCAAAGCATTAAATCATGCCTCTGCCTTGCGCTTTTGGCTTGGCTTGGCCGAATTCCAATTTACTCAGCGCAGACAAATAGGCTTTAGCAGTTGCCACCAATACGTCAGTATCTGCACCTTGGCCGTTGACCACACGGTCGCCACGTTGCAGGCGGACGGAAGTTTCGCCTTGGCTTTCCGTGCCTTGAGTTACCGCATTGACAGAGTAAATCTGCAAGGTTGCGCCACTTTGCGCCACGCTTTCAATGGCTTTGAAGATGGCATCAACAGGGCCTGATCCGCTAGCGGAAGCGTGTTTTTCTTCGCCGCGAATACTGAACACAATATCGGCGCGTGGTTCTTCGCCGGTTTCAGTGCTGATTTTTTGGGAAATGAATTTGTAGCTTTCAGCATTCAGGCTGCCCATTTCATCAGACACCAAAGCGTGCAAGTCTTCATCAAAGATTTCGCGTTTCTTATCCGCCAGCTCTTTGAAGCGTGCGAATGCCGCATTCAATGCCTCTTCACTTTCCAACTCGATGCCTAAATCAGCCAGCTTGGTTTTGAAAGCATTACGGCCGGACAATTTGCCTAAAGTCAGGCGGTTGGTTGACCAGCCGACTGATTCGGCAGTCATGATTTCATAGGTTTCAGGGTGTTTCAACACGCCGTCTTGGTGGATGCCTGATTCGTGCGCAAAGGCGTTTGCGCCGACTACTGCTTTGTTTGGCTGAATCGGATAGCCGGTGATAGTAGATACCAGTTTGGAAACCGGCACAATTTGCGTGGTATCGATGCCGGTTTCCAAGCCAAACAAATCATGACGCACCTTCAACGCCATCACGATTTCTTCAAGGCTGGCATTGCCTGCGCGTTCTCCCAAACCGTTGATGGTACATTCCACCTGACGCACACCTGCCTGAACAGCAGCTAATGAGTTAGCAACCGCCATACCCAAGTCATTATGGCAGTGGGTCGACCAAACTACTTTGTCGCCATTGGGAACGCTTTTGATGATGTTGCTGATACGCTCGTACCATACGGAAGGGATGGAGTAGCCGACAGTATCAGGAATGTTGATAGTAGTCGCCCCCGCTTCGATAACCGCCGTAAAGATTTTGGCAAGGAAGTCCAAATCCGAACGCACTGCGTCTTCGGCAGAAAATTCCACATCGTCAGTGTATTCTTTGGCAATTTTCACCGCTTTGACCGCCGCATCGATGACCTGCTGCGGCTTCATTTTCAGTTTGTGCTCCATGTGGATCGGGCTGGTAGCGATAAAAGTGTGAATACGTTTATTCGGAGCGGGGGAAACAGCTTCGCCTGCTTTGCGCACATCGTTTTCAACGGCACGCGCCAATGAGCAAACTGTAGATTTGGTAATGATTTTGGCAATCGCATTAACCGATTCAAAATCGCCCGGACTGGCTGCTGCAAAACCTGCCTCAATCACATCGACACCCATCTTTTCCAACTGGCGGGCAATACGGATTTTCTCCTCTTTGGTCATGGATGCACCGGGCGACTGCTCGCCATCGCGCATGGTAGTGTCAAAAATAATTACACGATTGGTCTGTGTCATTTCTGTTCTCTCCAGAGATTCGTTTTTTTGTAAAAAAGCATTCAAATCAAGCGGTCTGCCTTGCGCTTCCGCCAAAGCGGTCAGTTTTTGCAACTGAGCCAAAGGCAGGGAACCGCGTGTACGCCATTTGTAGATAGCCGCTGTGGTCGCCGCATTTTCTGGGTCGTGCTGTTTCAGGGCTTCGGCCAGCGCGTTTACGCCACCAAAATAGGCAACCAAACGGTCAATGTCTAATTGCATGATGTTCCTTGTCCAAATCTGATTAAGATTATTGTGTTCTGGTTGTGCATTATACTCATTTTAGACAAAACGACAATCTATTTTTATCAAAATATTGGTATAAATTTTAAAACCTGAGAAATTTTTATACATTTTGTCTAATTTAGACTATTAAAAGCTCCTCTCAAACCGAACATATCCTAAATATAGTAAACTAATCCCCTATTTCCCTGATTTGAAACACATTATGCCCCACACTATCCCTACCAACCGCTCCGACATCGAATGGCGCAACGAAAGCACACAAAAGCCGCCCAAGCAGGCGGTTTACATCCAAGAAGCAGGTGCAGCAGAAATTTTAAAAAATGCCCACGAGCAAACTGCAACTGTTTGGACTGGCGATTTTCACAATGCCAAGCAAGTCTTGGTCGCAATGAAAAAACGTATCCGCAGGCCGTCTGAAAAAAAGAAAGACGCGCCTGCCAATATTCAGACGGCCTTTCACGCCCACCGTATGAAACAGGCCCAACAAAGCCGTTTGTTCAATATGCTTGCCGTTGAAATCCAACCGAATTTTCAACTGGACAATGCACGCGCACCCGACATCTACGCCGCTCTGTGTGATGTTTACGACACACTAAACGACAAACCGTTTCTATTACCGCTGAATCAATTACTGGGCTTTATCGGTGCGCACGAATGGCACAAAAAAGGCATAGACATTCCGCAGCTTGACGGAAAAATCCATGTTCCTTTCGGCGTATTCTCTCCATTGCGTGGCGAATATTTGGATTTAATCGCCCAAGCACCACTCGCTCCCAATATTCAGACGGCCTTTGACATCGGCACCGGCTCAGGTGTTATTGCCGCAATTTTGACCAAACGAGGCATACCCAACATTATTGCCACAGACACCAACCCCAAAGCAATTGCCTGCGCCACAGCAAACCTCAAACGCCTAGGCTTGAATAAAGCTGTCAATATCCAATCGATTGATTTATTTCCAAAAAGTTGCGCCGACCTTATCGTCTGCAATCCGCCTTGGTTACCGGCAAAACCTACCTCCGCTATTGAGACCGCCCTTTACGACCCCAATCATGCCATGCTGACTGCGTTCCTCAACGGCGTACGCAAGCACTTAAATCCAAACGGCGAAGCCTGGTTGATTATTTCAGATCTAGCAGAACACTTGCATTTGCACGATAAAGACTTTCTAAACCAATGCTTTCAGACGGCCTCGCTCAATGTAGTTGATATTTTGAAAACCAAACCGCAACACAAAAAAGCAATAGATGAAACCGATCCTTTGGCGTTTGCCAGAAACAAGGAAACTACTTATCTATACCGTTTGAAAACGATATAAAATCAAGGCCGTCTGAACATTCAGACGGCCTTAAAGCATTTCCATAAAAGAAAACGGCATATCCGTAAAGATATGCCGTTGATGGGAGCAGGGACTGCTATATTTGACAGTGGTTTGTGTTTTAGTCCTCTTGCGCCGCTGTTTGCAGGTAGTTTGGCAAACCAACTTTACCAATCAATTCCTGCTGAGTTTCAAGCCAGTCAATGTGTTCTTCGTTGATGTCTTTTTGTTTTTCCAACAAATCACGGCTGACGTAGTCTTGTTGCTCTTCTGCAAGAGCGATGGCTGCAACCAGAGCATCATGTTTTTCATACTCTTTTTTCAGATCGCAGGCAATGATCTCTTCGGTAGATTCACCGATCAACAGTTTACCCAACTCTTGCAGATTAGGCAGGCCTTCCAAGAACAAAATACGCTCGATCAAATCGTCTGCGGATTTCATTTCGCGGATGGATTGTTTGAAGAAATGTTCGCCCAATTCTTCAAAGCCCCAGTTTTTCAAAATGCGGGCATGCAGGAAGTATTGGTTGATGGTAACCAAAAGCAAGCCCAAGTTTTTATTCAATTCGCGGATAACTAAGCGATCACCTTTCATTTTCAGCTCCTTATACGTTATACGCTAGATTACAGTTGGCTTTGGTAGTAGTTGCCTTCGCCGACCAATTCGATCAGACGCAGTTGTTGTTCCAACCAGTGAGCGTGATCTTCTTCAGTGTCTTTCAGTTGAGCAACCATCAAATCGCGGGTAACATAGTCTTGAGCTTCTTCGCACAATTTGATGCCTTTTTTCAACGCATCGCGTACTTCGTATTCAGTGTTCAAGTCTGCTTTCAGGCAGGAAATTACGTCGGTACCGATGTTCAGCTCGGCACGGGTCATTTTAGGAGTACCGCCCAACATCAGGATACGACGGATGAAGTCTTCAGCGTGAGTGGTTTCTTCTTCCATCTCGTGGTTCAAACGTTCGAACAGTTTGGTGTAACCCCATTCAGAGTACATGCGAGAGTGGATAAAATATTGGTCGCGAGCAGCCAACTCACCAGACAATAATTCGTTCATGTAATCAATAACTGCTTGGTTGCCTTGCATAATTCTTTCTCTTTCTTTTAAAAGTTGACGATCACGAAATGAAGATTCGTGTGTTGTTATGGAATGACGTAATTGTATGCACAAGTAGCACTTTTGACAAATTTTCTATTTAAAATACAAACAATTATCAAAAAATTTAACCCGCCTAAAAGGTCGTCTGAAAAATTAATCCACTGTTTTTAATAACATTTTTTTGACATTAGTATTAAGAATCCATTGCATCATTCAAAAACATTTACATTCGTTAACCATAAATAAAAGCAAATAATCCAACAAAATCAATCAAATTTAATTATGAATTATTCTCAACTGCTTTTGCCTCATTTTTTTGAATCTTCTACTCCGTCAACACTTAGGAATCGTGCTATAATTACCAGTTATCTTTTTTTTAAGCACCTAGCTGAAACACATAAATCATCATGAAACAAATCCGCAATATTGCCATCATCGCCCACGTCGACCATGGCAAAACCACATTAGTTGACCAATTGCTGCGCCAATCCGGCACATTCCGCGCCAACCAGCACGTCGACGAACGCGTGATGGACAGCAACGACCTTGAAAAAGAACGCGGCATCACCATCCTTGCCAAAAACACCGCCATCGATTACGAAGGCTACCACATCAACATCGTCGACACTCCGGGACACGCCGACTTCGGCGGCGAGGTGGAACGCGTTTTGGGTATGGTGGACTGCGTCGTATTATTGGTGGATGCGCAGGAAGGCCCGATGCCGCAAACCCGTTTCGTCACCAAAAAAGCCTTGGCTTTGGGACTGAAACCAATCGTCGTCATCAATAAAATCGACAAACCGTCCGCCCGTCCGAGCTGGGTCATCGACCAAACTTTCGAACTTTTCGACAACTTGGGTGCAACCGACGAACAGTTGGACTTCCCGATTGTCTACGCTTCCGGCCTGTCCGGTTTCGCCAAACTGGAAGAAACCGACGAGAGCAACGACATGCGCCCGCTGTTCGACACCATCTTAAAACATACGCCCGCACCGAGCGGCAGCGCGGACGAAACGCTGCAACTGCAAATTTCCCAACTCGACTACGACAACTACACCGGCCGCCTCGGCATCGGTCGTATCCTGAACGGACGTATCAAACCCGGCCAAGTCGTTGCTGTTATGAACCACGAGCAGCAAATCGCCCAAGGCCGCATCAACCAGCTTTTGGGTTTCAAAGGTTTGGAACGCGTACCGCTTGAAGAAGCCGAAGCCGGCGACATCGTGATTATTTCCGGTATCGAAGACATCGGTATCGGCGTGACCATTACCGACAAAGACAATCCCAAAGGTCTGCCGATGTTGAGCGTGGACGAACCGACGCTGACCATGGACTTTATGGTGAACACCAGCCCGCTGGCAGGTACCGAAGGCAAATTCGTGACCAGCCGCCAAATCCGCGACCGTCTTCAAAAAGAATTGCTGACCAACGTCGCCCTGCGCGTGGAAGATACCGCCGATGCCGACGTGTTCCGCGTATCCGGACGCGGCGAACTGCACCTGACCATTTTGTTGGAAAACATGCGCCGCGAAGGCTTTGAACTGGCAGTCGGCAAGCCGCGCGTCGTTTACCGCGAAATTAACGGCCAAAAATGCGAACCTTATGAAAACCTGACCGTGGACGTACCGGACGAAAACCAAGGCGCGGTAATGGAAGAACTCGGCCGCCGCCGTGGCGAACTGACCAATATGGAAAGCGACGGCAACGGCCGGACCCGTCTCGAATACCATATTCCCGCGCGCGGCTTAATCGGTTTCCAAGGCGAATTCATGACCCTGACGCGCGGTGTCGGTCTGATGAGCCACGTATTCGACGACTACGCGCCCGTGAAACCCGATATGCCCGGCCGCCACAACGGCGTACTGATTTCCCAAGAGCAAGGCGAAGCCGTCGCTTATGCCTTATGGAATCTGGAAGACCGCGGCCGTATGTTTGTATCGCCCAACGATAAAATCTACGAAGGCATGATTATCGGCATCCACAGCCGCGACAACGACTTGGTGGTAAATCCTCTGAAAGGTAAAAAACTGACCAACGTTCGTGCCAGCGGTACAGATGAAGCCGTGCGCCTGACTACACCGATCAAATTGACTTTGGAAGGTGCGGTTGAGTTCATCGACGATGACGAACTGGTTGAAATTACGCCACAATCCATCCGCCTGCGTAAACGCTACCTGAGCGAATTGGAACGTCGCCGTCATTTCAAAAAACTGGACTAATTCTGTTTGATTGATATGTTTTAAAATTAAGGCCGTCTGAAAAGTGTTTCGGAAATCTTAGATTTCATTTTTACACTTTCAGACGGCCTTTTATCATCTGTTTAAATAAAGTAAATCGGCATTTCTTCCGCTTGTACCGCCGGTTCATCAGCGCGATCATTCTTACGATATTGCCCCGGCGATATCCCATATTGCTTTTTAAATGCCTTGCCAAAATGCGTTTCCGATTGAAAACCGACCGAGAGCGCAACCGATAAAACCGAATCCGCCGTCTGTTTCAATAATAATGCTCCCTGCTGCAAGCGGATACTGTTAACAAAGGCATGTGGACTTGTTCCCGTCTGCTGCTTAAATACCCGCATTAACTGGGCGCGAGATAAGTTGGCCATCGCAGTCATTTTCTCGATATTCCATTCTTCTTCCGGCTTATCCACTACTGCCTGAAGCAGATTCCGCAGGCGTTTGTCCTGCCAACCATTCAGCAAACCGCTTAATTGCGCTGCCCCATTTTTCTCCAGACTGGCTCGAAGTAGAAATACTAACAACACCGAAGCCAATGCGTTCACAACCGCTACCGAGCCAGACAAAGCCTGACCGCTCTCATACTGCAACAATGCCACCAAATACTGCAAAGAAGGATGGTTGATATTCAGTAAAACCGTATCAGGCAGCCCTGCCATAATATCCGCCTGCGCTTCATATTCAAACCGCGCGCAGAAAAGATGCAAAGCCGCATCGCCTCCTGCATGACTCTGCTTGACTTTAAATGCGCCTTTTCCACTCGTCAGCACGTTGACGCCGAGATTTTCACAACTGCTGTCACTGCTCAAAGTATGGCCTACGCTGCGCGGGAAAAAAATGACATCCCCTGCACTCAGCAGCCTGGCCTCTTGCTCCCCATCAATTCGGATATAACCCGAACCGGCAGTTACGATATGCACCAAACCATGCGCACGCTTTGGTTCATGCCGCACATACCATTCCCCCTGAAACAGACATTGAACATCCACACTGCCTTTTACCTGCGCCAATTCGACCAGCCTATCCAAAATATCCATAGTGTTTTTCTACCAATAAATGAGATGTTTTGACGATTTTAATCTTCCAATTATTGCAATAATACACACACCAAACACAAACGGATAGGATTTTTTATCTTATCCACTCACATTAAGAAAGGACATATCATGTTTAAAAACTGGCCTGAACATACCGCCTTGGTAAAAAAATCATTCGGTGAACTGGGTAAAAACCATCCTAAAATGCTGCAAGCCTACGGTGCACTGGATCAAGCAGCCGCTGCCGAAGCACTGGATGCCAAAACACGCGAACTGATCGCCATTGCCGTTGCCATTACCACACGTTGCGAAAGCTGCATCAGCGTGCATGCCGCCGCAGCAGCCAAAGCAGGTGCAACCGAAAGCGAAATCGCCGGCGCATTGGCCACCGCTATCGCCCTGAATGCAGGTGCCGCTTATACCTACGCTTTGCGCGCTTTGGAAGCAGTAGAAACCCAACGCTAATCGGTTTGTAAAATCAGGCCGTCTGAAAGCCTACTCCCCTTTCAGACGGCCTGATGAAATGCTAAACTGATAAAGTTATCATATTGTTTTCTGTCTAATAGGAGATTGAACCATGAAGAAACTGCTGACCGCCGTACTTTTTGCCGCCGCTATTGCCACTCCTTTGGCCGCTTCCGCAGCCTCTATGCCTAAGGTTGAAAAAAGCGCGGCACAACCTGCAAAAGCAAAAGGCGTTTGGATTGATGTCCGCTCTGCCGAAGAATTTAAAGAAGGCCATTTGCAAGGTGCGCTCAATATTCCGCATGACCAAATCGTTGACCATATCAAATCTGTCAGCCCGGATAAAAATGCGCCGGTAAACCTCTACTGCCGCAGCGGCCGCCGTGCAGAAGCCGCGCTGACTGAGCTGAAAAAAGCCGGCTACACCAACGTAACCAACCATGGCGGTTATGAAGACTTGGTGAAAAAAGGGTTAAAATAAACCTAGTTGATTTTAAAAAGGCCGTCTGAAACTTTTCAGACGGCCTTTATTGCATTACAGGCAGCAACTTCCAAATCTCAAACGTTTGCTGAGACCGGTTTCATGAATCAATTGTTTGATAACCAAGATATTGGTGTTATCAGCCAACGCGCGAATACTGTGCGCTTCCATCGGCTCAAGACGGATAACTTGTAAGCCTTCGGTTTGCAAAACTTCGTCCACCGTTTTGATTTCGGCTTTGCCGTTTAAAACCAAAAGCAAAATAATCGCATCCGCCTCATAGGCCGGAATTTCATTATTTTTCTGCAGTGAAAGCTGAACAATCTCCTGATTGCCGTCTGAAGCAATCACGCCGCCCAATAAAGCTTTGGGGTCTAACTCATAATGTTTCATTATTATCCTTTCCGCCCAAACGTTGCCGATTCGTGGACAATCGCTCAAGCAAACCAGTACAATACCGCCCATCTTACCGATAGTCACAATATTGTCACATGAACATATTAATCTCAAACGACGATGGTTATCTTGCGCCCGGTTTGGCTGTTTTGGCAAGAGTGTGCGCAGAATTTGCCAATGTCAGGGTGGTTGCGCCCGAACGCGATCGCAGCGGCGTCAGTAATTCCCTGACTTTAGACCGTCCTTTACAACTGAAACAGGCGGAAAACGGGTTTTACTATGTCAATGGCACTCCTACCGACTGTATTCATGTCGGCCAGCACGCCCTTGCCGACTTCAAACCCGACTTAGTCTTGTCCGGCATTAACAACGGCGCAAACATGGGCGACGATACACTTTATTCCGGTACGGTTGCCGCCGCAACGGAAGCCTATTTAATGGGCATTCCCGCTATTGCTTTCTCGCTTGCCGATTCCAGCGGCCGTTATTGGGAAACCGCGGAAAAAGCCGCTTGGATACTGCTTTCCTACTTTCTCAAACGTCCTATTTCCGAACCCATCTTATGGAACATCAATATCCCTGCCGTCGCACCTGAGGATATCCAAGGCATAAAAATTACACGGCTCGGCCGTCGTCATCATGAACAAAGCATTGTTCCCATGTATAATCCACGTGGCGAACAAATTTATTGGATTGGTCCGGTCGGCGATGTTTCCGACAGCGAAGAAGGTACCGACTTTGGCGAATGCGCGTCCGGCTTCATCACGATTACCCCCCTGCAAGTCGATTTGACTGCCTACGGACAAATGGAGCAAACCGCTTCCTTTTGGTCAGAAATCCCTGCGCCTTAACAGTCCCTAACAGCCGAACACTTGAGAAACAAGCATATTTTTATTATGATATGCCTCGACGAGAACAATTACCCGAATACGAAAGTCATTAACATGTTGAAAAAAAGTGTATCTTATGCCGGATCGGCAGCTTTGGTTTTATTACTTGCAGCCTGTGCCAGCCAACAACCGGCTCCTGTAGTCGTCGGCACACAAAGCGGTGGTTCAACAACAAGCTCTACCGCTGACAATCCTTACGGTGCAGCGCCTTACAATACCAACACCAGCCCAGCGGCAGATGCTCCATACACTCCGCCGGCAAGTACACCTGCTCCAACGTACAACAGCGGCAGCACCGGCACTTACACGCCTTCTTACGCACCTGTTGATATTAATGCAGCGACACATACTGTTGTTCGTGGTGATACCGTTTACAACATCTCCAAACGCTACAACATTACCCAAGACAATCTGCGTGCATGGAATAACCTAGCCGACAACACCATCAGTATTGGTCAAACCCTGCGCGTAAAACCTGAAGGCTACGTTGCACCTGCAGCTTCTGCAAGCAAACCTTCTACTCCAACAACGACAACCACTGCTCCAACCCCAAGCACTCCTGCTAATACACCAACCGTGTCTACCGGCAGCAGCCGCAACGTCAGCGGCATCACATGGCAGCGTCCGACTACTGGTAACGTTATCGCCAACTTCGGCGGTAGCAACAAAGGTGTAGATATCGCCGGTACGCAAGGCCAGCCGGTTGTTGCAGCGGCAGACGGTAAAGTCGTTTACGCAGGCTCAGGCTTGCGCGGTTACGGCAACTTGGTCATCATCCAACACAACTCCTCATTCTTGAGCGCATACGGTCACAACCAACGTCTGCTGGTTAATGAAAACCAAACCGTTAAACGCGGTCAAACCATTGCGCACATGGGTAATACCGATGCATCTCGTACCCAGTTGCACTTTGAGATCCGTCAAAACGGCAAACCGGTCAATCCGGCAAATTATGTTGCCTTCTAAGCTGATTCAAGCAACCTAATTTCAATTCAATCCCTGCCTAAATGTCATTTAGGTAGGGATTGTTTGTACCGGTTTCCCATGAAATTTCATCTTCCCTTTCTTTATACCCTGCTATTGGGCGGTTGCGCCGCGTTTTTGCCATCATTGGACGAACGCACCCAAAGCAGTTATCTTGACATACCTGCAACCCCACGGCTGGACAGCGCATTAGGCATTCCTTCTACGTCCTCCAAGACCGATGTTTCCCATATCTATCTGCTGAACGATGCCCATGAAGCCTTTGTCGCCCGTGCAGCCCTGATTGAATCCGCCGACCATACCCTCGATTTGCAATACTATATCTGGCACAACGACATATCCGGCAAGCTTCTGTTCAACCTGATTCATCGCGCGGCCGAACGCGGCGTCCGTGTGCGTTTGCTTCTGGACGACAACAACACCAACGGCATGGATGATCTCCTGCTGGCACTCGACAATCATCCCAATATCGAAGTACGTCTGTTTAATCCCTTTATTTTCAGAAAATGGCGTGCACTCGGCTACGTTGCCGACTTTCCGCGACTCAACCGCCGAATGCACAACAAATCGTTTACCGCCGACAACCGTGCCACCATTTTGGGCGGACGCAATATCGGCGACGAATATTTTAAGGTTAACGACGATACCATCTTTGCCGACCTCGATATCCTCGCCACAGGCCGCGTCGTAACCGAAGTTTCCCAAGATTTCGACCGCTATTGGGCAAGCCACTCCGCCTACAACGCGACCAGCATCATCAAGCGGGGAAACCTGCAAAAAGGATTGGCAGAGCTCAATTACACCGACCAAGATAAAAATCAAACGCTCATCCGCTACCGTCAAAGCATCGAACACTCCAACCTATATCAAAAAATGCAGAGCAACCTTATGGAGTGGCAAAGCGTCAGCACACGCCTGATCAGCGATGACCCGGCCAAAGGCTTAGACCGCGACCGGCACAAACCGCCTATTTCCGAACGCCTACAAGATGCCCTCAAGCAACCCGAAAAAAGCGTTTATCTTGTTTCCCCTTATTTTGTACCCACAAAATCGGGCGTTAAGGCCATAGAAAAGCTGATTCACAACGGCGTGGATGTTACCGTCCTGACCAATTCCCTCCAGGCAACCGACGTTGCCGCCGTCCATTCCGGCTACGTCAAATACCGCAAGCCCTTGCTTAAAGCAGGAGTCAAACTTTACGAGCTCCAGCCCAACCACGCCGTTCCGACCTCCAAAGACCGCGGCTTGACCGGTAGCTCCGCCACCAGCTTGCATGCCAAAACATTCATCGTGGACGAGAAACGCATTTTCATCGGTTCATTCAACCTCGACCCACGCTCCGCACGCCTCAATACCGAAATGGGCGTCGTCATCGAAAGCCCCGAAATCGCAGGCCAAATGCAGCGTACCCTCGTAACGACCACACCAAGCTACGCCTATCAGGTAACGCTTGGCAATTACAACAAACTATACTGGTATGACCCAAGCGAAAAACGAACTTACGCACACGAACCCGAAGCCAAGTTCTGGAAACGGATTACTTCAAAAATCCTGTCCATCCTACCCATAGAAGGATTATTATAGAGGCCGCCTGAAAACAGAAATCATGCGGCCGGAGGAATTTACCATGTCTCGACTCATCTGCAAAACCCTATTTGTTTGTACCGCCAGCCTATTGTTGGCCTCCTGCGGCACTACCGGCAAACACAAATCCCACAAGCCGCAAACAACCGCCAGAAAAGTCCAACCTGTCCGCATTTCCCATATCGACCGCACCCAAGGTTCGCAGGAATTGATGCTTCACAGCCTAGGCCTGATCGGCACACCCTACAAATGGGGCGGCAGCACCACATCCACAGGCTTTGACTGCAGCGGCATGATCCAATTCGTCTATAAAAACGCCCTCAACGTCAATCTGCCACGCACTGCGCGCGATATGGCCGCTGCCAGCCGAAAAATTCCCGACGGCAAATTAAGAGCCGGCGATCTTGTCTTTTTCAACACCGGCGGCGCACACAAATATTCCCATGTCGGCCTCTACATCGGCAACGGCGAATTTATCCACGCCCCCAGCAGCGGTAAAACCATCAAAACCGAAAAACTTTCCACCCCGTTTTACGCCAAAAACTATTTGGGCGCACATACTTTTTTTACTGAATAAATCAAGGCCGTCTGAAAGGTATCGGAATATCATCGATATCTTTCAATCTATTGCTGATGAGTGGAGCTTGATTGCAAGATAGGCCCATGCAAAATTTACCCATAACAAAGCAATAGAAAGATAACACTTAGTTTCAAAAGCTTAAATCATTTTTTCCCCGTCATTTTGCAAGTACGAAACCATCAAGGATATATCATGCACACAAAATCCGTCCAAACCCTCCTCAAAACCCTGCAAAACCAAATCTGCGCCGCGCTGGAGCAAGAAGATGGCGAAGCCAAATTTGTGCATGAAGCATGGACGGGGAAACTGGGCATCGGCGAAACCTGCGTATTGAAAAACGGCGCAGTATTCGAGCAGGCAGGTGTGAATTTATCGCATGTAAAGGGAACCCAAATGCCGGCTTCTGCTACGGCCCATCGTCCGGAATTGGCAGGCGCGGCGTTTGAAGCCATGGGCGTGTCGCTGGTCATTCATCCGAAAAATCCTTATGTCCCGACCAGCCATGCCAATGTGCGCTTTTTTATTGCCTATCCTGAAAATGCCGAGCTGGTTTGGTGGTTTGGCGGCGGCTTTGATTTGACGCCGTTTTATCCTTTTGAAGAAGATATCGTGCATTGGCACACAGTGGCGCGGGACGTATGCGCGCCATTTGGCGAATCGGTTTATCCTGAATTCAAACAATGGTGTGACGAATATTTCTATTTGAAACACCGTAATGAAACACGCGGTGTGGGCGGCCTGTTTTTTGACGATTTAAACCGCTGGGATTTCGATACCTGCTTGAATTTTATCAAGGCAGTCGGGGAAGGCTATATCGCAGCGTATCTGCCGATTGTGGCCAAACGCAAAAATACGCCTTACGGAGAACGTGAACGCGATTTCCAACTCTACCGTCGCGGACGCTATGTGGAATTTAACTTGGTTTGGGACAGAGGTACGCTGTTCGGCCTGCAAAGCGGCGGCCGTACGGAAAGCATTTTGATGTCCATGCCGCCTTTGGTACGCTTCGAGTATCAATATGCGCCGGAGGAAGGTTCTCCAGAAACCGCATTAAATCAATTTTTAGTAGCGCGAGACTGGCTGAAAGAATTCGGAAAATAATATCTGTTTGCAATACAGGCCGTCTGAAAGGCTGTTTTTAATCATAAATACTGCTTTTTCATACGGCTTTTGCTTCAATTGCTTTGAATTTGCATACCTTTGCCTATTGCGCTGTTTCATCTCTATAGAGTTTTTGAGACAATGCGCCCATATAAAAATCACCTCACAAACCACACTAAAAAGGAATAATCGGTGAAACGCATTTTCTTATTTATCGCAACCAATATCGCAGTTCTGGTTGTCATCCGTGTTATTTTGGCCATCTTGGGCATCAACAGTACCGACCAAGTCGGCAGCCTGTTGGCTTACTCCGCAGTCGTCGGCTTCAGCGGCTCGATTGTCTCCCTGCTGATGTCGAAAACCATCGCCAAACATTCGGTCGGCGCCGTCGTCATAGACCAGCCCCAAAGCGAAGAAGAAGCTTGGCTGTTGGCAACTGTTGAAGCGCAAGCCCGCCAATGGAATCTGAAAACGCCGGAAGTAGCGATTTACAACTCTCCCGAGCCTAACGCTTTCGCAACCGGCGCGACCAAAAACAGCTCGCTCGTCGCTGTCAGCACCGGCCTGCTCGACCACATGACCCGCGATGAAGTCGAAGCCGTTTTGGCGCATGAAATGGCGCACGTCGGCAACGGTGATATGGTAACGCTGACGCTGATTCAAGGCATTGTGAATACTTTTGTCGTCTTCTTGGCGCGTATCGTTTCCAGCATGGTGGCGCGCAACAATGACGGCAGCACTTCGCAAGGTACATATTTCATGGTCAGCATGGTATTGCAGATCGTATTCGGCTTCCTTGCCAGCATTATTGTGATGTGGTTCAGCCGCCAACGCGAATACCGCGCCGATGCGGGCGCTGCAAAACTGGTGGGCGCTCCGAAAATGATTGCTGCCCTGCAACGCTTAAAAGGCAACCCCAGCGACCTGCCGCAAACCATGACCGCAATGGGCATTGCCAGCGAAGCAAAAGATTCTTGGTTCAGCACCCATCCTTCTTTGGACAACCGCATCAGCCGTTTGAAAAACCGCTAATCAAAAACATCAAGGCCGTCTGAAACATCCATTTCAGACGGCCTTTTTTTTATTTCTTCATCAAAGCACGCTTGATGATAATCATCCAGTCTTTCTTATCCAACAGCGGCCGCTGGTTAAACACGTCATATTTGCAACCGCCCAACTTCTGCAAAATCAACTGGCCGCCGACAATAATCATGCGCAGCTCAAAACCGATTCGTCCTTTGAGGGTTTTGCCCAACGGCGAGCCTGCCTTCAGCATTTGAAAAGCACGTTGACACTCATGCGCCATCAGTCGTTGAAAAGCAAAGTCGGCTTTGCCGGCCGCAATCTGCTCTTCGCTGACTTTGAACTTCTGCAAATCTTCTTGAGGGATGTACACGCGCCCTTTCTGCCAATCTACCGCCACGTCCTGCCAGAAATTAATCAGCTGCAAGGCAGTGCAAATGCCGTCGCTTTGCGCCATGCTCACTTCATCAGTTTGCCCGTACAAATGCAGCATAATGCGCCCCACCGGATTGGCGGACAAGCGGCAATAGGCAATCAATTCGCCAAAGTTTTCGTAACGGGTTTTGACCACATCCTGACTAAACGCCGCCAGCAAATCATAAAACGGCTGCAACGGTAATTGAAACGGCTCAATCGCTTCGTTGTACAAACGCTGCATTAAAGCCGTTTGCGATTTCCCGCCTTGTGCAATGCGGTCTAACTCTGCCTTCAGCTCGTCCAGTTGGCGCAGGCGTTCGGCTGCTTCGGCATTGCCTTCGTCGGCAATATCGTCCGCCGTCCGTGCAAAAGCGTAAACGGCGTGAACCGGCTTGCGCAAACGGCGTGGCAGCACAATGGAGCCGACAGGGAAGTTTTCGTAATGATTGACTGACATGGGAAATCCGAAAATTTAAAATAAAATGTTTTTGCTGACAGGCCGTCTGAAATTCAGACGGCCTTACGTTTGGCCGCAAAGAAATCCTGCAATACGCTTTGGCATTCTTCTGCCAATATGCCGCCCAAAATTGCGGTATGCTTGTTCAGACGTTTGTCGGCAAACAAATCGACCACACTGCCTGCCGCGCCGGTTTTGGCTTCGGCCGCACCATAAATCACGCGCCCGACCCGCGCCTGTATCAAGGCAGATGCGCACATAGAGCAAGGCTCTAATGTGATGTACACGTCGCAATCTTCCAAACGGTAGTTTTGCAAGGCCTTACCTGCGGCAGCAAGCGCGTTGATTTCGGCATGGTGGCTGACATTGTGGTCGCCAATGCAGGTATTGTGTGCCGCTGCGATTGCCTTGCCTTGATATACGATGACCGCGCCAACGGGCACTTCGCCCAATGCCGCCGATTGTCTGGCCTGTTCTATTGCCAGCCGCATAAAGGCTTCCATATCGTTTTGCGAAGGAAAAACGGCAACAGGCGGATGGTTTTTTAATGCTTCGCCCAGCTCCGTCTTTCTCTCCTCGGAAATATGCCGGACATCCACACCTGAAACCAACGCATCCAATTGCCACAAGGTGCTTTTGGTTACGGTCAAACCCGACGCTTTCAGCAATAGAAACGCGCGGACTGTGCCGATTTTTTGCAAATCTTCCAGTGTGTAAATACCCAATTCTTTTAATGCGACCAACGTCTTAGGCGCAAGTGGTGGCGTAGTCAGCATGGATTATTCCTGAAAATGCCGACGCGCCAAGGCTAAGGCCGTCTGAACATAATCGTTGTCTGCGTAAGGGTCTAGCGTGTGTGCCAAAGGAATTTTCCGCAACCAGGCCAACTGGCGTTTGGCAAGCTGGCGCGTGGCAACAATGCCTTTTTCGACAAAGGTGTCATAATCGGTTTCGCCTTCGAGATAATCCCAAGCCTGACGGTAGCCCACGCAGCGCATAGACGGCATATCCGCATGCAGTTGCGGATAATCACGGCGTAAGGCGTGCATTTCATCGAGGAAACCGTGTTCCAACATATTTAAAAAGCGTTTTTCGATTTGCTGGTGTAACAAATGGCGGTCTTCGGGAATCAGGGCAACCGTGCATAAATCCAATAAAGGCGCAGCCTGCTTCTGTTCCGTGAAATGTTCGCTCAAAGGCTTGCCGGTCAGAAGGTAAACTTCCAAAGCGCGTTCAATACGCTGGCTGTCATTGGCTTTCAGACGGCCTGCCGTCATCGGGTCAACTTCCTGCAAACGGCGATACAGGCCTGCCAGACCATGTTCGTTTTTTTCCGCCTGAAGCTGTGCGCGCACCGCCGCATCCGCACTGGGTAAATCGTTCAAACCTTCCGTCAGCGCGTGGAAATACATCATCGTACCGCCGACAATCAGCGGATAGCGACCGCGCACATGTATTTCGTTCACCAAGCGCACGCAATCGCCGACAAAATCCGCCGCGCTGTAACTTTCCAGCGGCGAGATAATATCAATCAAATGATGCGGTACGGCGGCAAGCTCTTCGGCAGTCGGTTTGGCCGTACCGATGTCCATGCCGCGATACACCAGCGCGGAATCCAAACTAATGATTTCCACCGGCAACGATTGGGCAATATTTAAGGCCAGTGCGGTTTTACCGCCGGCGGTCGGGCCGAGTACGGCGAAGGCTTTGGGCGCGTTCATAAGAAAACGGAAAAATTAAAAATGCGATTATAGCAAACCCGGGCAAACCATATTTCAGGCCGTCTGAAACATTTGCTCTACATTATCAAAAGCGTTACACTTGCTGCGCCGTTTCAGACGGCCTTTTATATTGATTTCAAACCTGCTGCTGCCGTCATTGCGCCGACAGTCAAGCCGTCAGCGACACTGCGTCGCTGTAAACACGAAAGAACACACTATGACCGTATCTCCCGTAGCCTTGCGCCGTCAAACCGAGCGCAAGCCGCATCCGACTGCGCGTTATTGGAAAAAATGCGATGTCGAGGCTTTGTTTGGACTGCCTTTCCTCGACCTCGTTTTCCAAGCCGCCGAAATCCACCGCCAAAACTTCAACCCGCGCGAAATCCAACTCTCCACCCTGCTCTCCATCAAAACCGGCGGTTGCCCCGAAGACTGCGCCTACTGCCCGCAATCGGCACACCACAACACCAATCTGGGCAAAGAGCAAATGATGGATGTGGACGAAATCGTCGAAAAAGCCAAAATTGCCCAATCTCGCGGCGCCAGCCGTTTCTGCATGGGCGCGGCATGGCGCGGCCCCAAACCTAAAGACGTAGCTGTTGTTTCCGAAATCATCAGCGCGGTGAAAGGCTTGGGCATGGAAGTGTGCGGCACCTTCGGCATGCTCGAGGACGGCATGGCTGAAGACTTTAAAAAAGCCGGTTTGGACTACTACAACCACAACCTCGACACCGACCCCGAACGCTACAACGACATCATTCACACGCGAAAACACGAAGACCGCATGGATACTTTGGGCAAAGTCCGCAATGCCGGTTTGAAAGTCTGCTGCGGCGGCATCGTCGGCATGAACGAAACCCGCGCCGAACGCGCAGGCCTGATTGCCAGCCTTGCCAACCTCGACCCGCAGCCTGAAAGTGTGCCGATCAACCAGTTGGTTAAAGTAGAAGGCACGCCGCTGGCCGATGCCGAAGATTTGGACTGGACGGAATTTGTCCGCACCATCGCTGTGGCACGGATTACTATGCCGCACAGCTACGTCCGCCTGTCCGCAGGCCGCAGCAATATGCCGGAATCCATGCAGGCCATGTGTTTCATGGCTGGCGCAAACTCGATTTTCTACGGCGACAAGCTACTGACTACGGGCAATCCGGACGAAGACGGCGACCGCCTGCTGATGGAAAAATTGAATTTGTATCCGCTTCGCTTTGAATTGGAAGAAGAATACAAAGCCGCGCAGGAAACGCCTAAAATCAAAGTCGACTATTAACCGCCATCATAAAAGGCCGTCTGAAACTTTTTCAGACGGCCTTTTATCGTTATTCAACATCAAAACTTTCAATCTTCCGTATCCATTCTTCCTTTTCCGCCTCGCTCAAAAACGAAGCGCGGAACGAATTGGCGCACAAGGTTTTGATTTCTTCCGCACTCAAATCCAAAGCCTCGGCAAGCGCTTCAAAATTGCGGTTCATATAGCCGCCGAAATATGCCGGATCATCGGAATTGACAGTTACCAACACGCCGCGTTGCAACATACGGCGTAAATTGTGTTTTGCCATCGCCGGAAATACTTTTAATTTCAAATTGCTCAACGGACAAACGGTTAACGGCATTTGCTCTTTAATCAAACGTGCCATCAAGGCCCCATCTTCTTCCGCCCGTACGCCATGATCGATACGGCGGACATGCAGCAAGTCCAAAGCCTCGTAAACATATTCCGGCGGTCCTTCCTCTCCGGCATGCGCCACCGTCAGCAAACCCTCCGCCCGCGCCTGAGCAAACACACGTTCAAACTTGGAGGGAGGATGTCCCAGTTCGCTCGAATCCAAGCCTACACCGATGATGTGTTCTTTATAAGGCAAAGCCTGATTTAAGGTTTCAAATGCGCTTTCTTCCGACAAATGCCGCAGGAAACACATAATCAAACGCGTACTTATGCCCCATTGCTGCCCGGCTTCACGACAGGCGCGGACAATGCCGTTAATCACGGTTTCAAACGCCACGCCCCGCGCAGTATGGGTTTGCGGATCGAAAAATATTTCCGTATGCACGACATTGTCTTCGCGGCAACGCTCAAGATACGCGCGGGTCAAATCGTAAAAATCCGCCTCGTGCAGCAAGACGCCGGCACCGGCATAATAAATATCCAAAAACGACTGCAGATTGTGAAAATCATAAGCCTGCCGTACCGCATCGACATTCTCATAAGGAATCGCTATGTGGTTGCGCTTGGCGATTTCAAACATCAGCTCCGGCTCGAACGTCCCTTCGATATGGACGTGCAGCTCGGCTTTGGGCAAGGCTTGGATAAATTGTTTAATATTCATATTTTCTCTGATTTTCGGTTTATATTTAATATTGAAGGCCGTCTGAAACTTTCAGACGGCCTTTGACCATTTATCTGTTAAAAACCATTTTCCATCATGATTTCGCCGGGGATGCGGTTGCGGTGCATGGCGTAGCCCAAATCCATTAGGGCTTGGAAAGTGTCTTTGACCATTGCCGGATTGCCGCAAACCATAAAGCGCGTATCTGCCTTGGTGAACTTGAAGCCGACTTTCTCTTCCAAGCCGCCATTCTTCAGCAATTCGGGAATCCGTTTGCCGCTCAATGCGCCTTCTGTTTCCTCACGCGTGGTAACCGGAACAAAAGTGAATTTATGGAAATATTCTTCAATCAGCGGATGCCCTTTCAAATCGGCAAGGCGTTGGTTGAAAATCAACTCGTCGGCGTAAGAAACGGAATGCGCCAAAACCAAACGGTCGAAACGCTGCCAGATTTCAGGCTGCTCAATAATGGAGAGGAAAGGCGCAATGCCGGAACCCGTGCAGAGCATGACCAAATCTTTTCCGTCGGGGAAACGCTCGGGCAAGAGGAAACCGGTAGCCGTTTTATCCAGCAAAATAGTATCGCCCTCTTTCATCGCGGCAAAACGCGCCGACATCGGGCCGCCTTCGATTAACACCGCGAAATACTCAAGCGTATCGGCGTATTCGGCAGACACGACAGAATACGCGCGCCAGATAAAGCCTTCGCCGTCGCGGAAGCCGAGACGGGAAAACTGCCCTGCCGAGAAGCGGTAGGATTCAGGGCGGCTGATGGCAAAAGTCATTAACTTGGGCGTATGGTGTTTGATCCACAAGACTTTTTCTTCGGTAAACTTGGCTTCTGGAGAAGCTGCCATAATAGGTTTCCTTGATATGCGGTATTAGTTTCAAATAGGGCTTATTATAAAGATTCAAAAGGCCGTCTGAAATATTTATTTTCAGACGGCCTTTAAGATTATTCACGGCGCAAACGGATACTGATGCCTTTTTGTTCCAAAATCAAATCGTTACCGTCAAAACGATAGTTCCACACGCTTTGTTTGCGCAAAAACGCATCTTCCAGCTTCATGTCTTCACACAGCATCATGCTTACCGCAATATGGCCAAAATCAATTTTGCCCGCTCCGATTACATTCGCTTGAAACATCATATCGTTGCAACCCATATTGCCATGAGCCTTAGGCATTTTGCTGAAATCCAAATAGGCGTTTTTATCCGCCAATTCTTTTTCAGTGAATTTATTGAAAGCGACAACACGCCATTTGGCGGCTAAAGTAGGTTGCGCAGTTTGTTGAGTTTGCACCTGCGCTTTAGAGGCTTGTTCAGGCTGAGATGCTGAAGGAGATGTACAAGCTGCCAAAACTACCATACTCATTAATGCGCCGAATAATGTTTTCATATCTATTCCTTATGTATCCTTATGTATTGCTAAAGGCAGTCTGAAAAACCATTCATCTTCAGACGACCTTTAAGCCTTATTTACAAAGTTGTATCCAATGCTTTGGAAATATCGTTCCAAATATCGTCCACATCTTCGATTCCAACCGAGAAACGCAGCAAGCCGACTTTGATGCCCATTTCCATTTTCACATCATGCGGCACGCCGCTGTGGGATTGGGAATAGCAATGGTTGACCAGACTTTCCACGCCGCCGAGGCTGGAGGCCATTTTGACCAGTTTCATGTTTTTAATCACGCCATTGGCTGCTTCACGCGTGTCGTTTTTGAGATAAACCGTCACCACGCCGCCGATGCCTTTGGGCATTTGTGCTTGGGCGAGTTCGTAATGTTCGTGCGACGGCAGGCCGGGATAGAACACTTTTTCAATGGCAGGATGGGCTTCCAAACGGCGCGCGATTTCGAGTGCGTTTTGGCAATGGGCGTTCATGCGCAGAGCCAGCGTTTTGATACCACGCAACACCAGCCAGCAATCCATCGGGCCTGCAATCGCGCCGGTATGCACCATCATGTCATGCAAAGGCTGCGCCAGCTCTTTGGTTTTGGCAACGACTACGCCCATCAATACGTCGGAATGGCCGCACAAATATTTGGTAGCGGAATGGAACACAAAATCACAACCCATATCCAACGGCTGTTGCAGATACGGCGTGGCAAAGGTGTTGTCGATGCCGACCAGCGCACCGGCTGCTTTGGCTTTCGCGGCAAGCGCTTTAATGTCTACCAATCTCAAAAGCGGATTGGACGGCGTTTCCAGCCAAACCAATTTGACATTGTGCGCTTTGAGCAGCTCGTCCAGATTATCCGGATTGCCCAAATCGGCAAAAACAACGTTCACACCCCATTTTTGATAAACATCAACCAATAAATCATAAGCACCGCCGTAAATATCGGCGACGGCAACAATGGTATCGCCCGGGCACAGGAAAGTACGCCATACGGCATCAATCCCCGCCATACCGCTGGAAAAGGCAAAGCCGGCCGCACCGTGCTCCAAATCGGCAACGGTATCTTCCAATACCTGACGGGTTGGGTTGCTCAGGCGCGAGTAGCGGTAAGGCACATTTTCGCCAATCTCGTGCAACGCGAACATACTGTTTTGATAAATCGGCGGCATCAGCGCACGGTTGTGTTCGTCGCAATCGTAGCTGGAATGAATGGCTTTCGTGGCGAATTTCATTTGGTCTCTGCCTATGTAGATGTGAATAATCGAAGATTTTATCACTATCTGAAAAATAGAAACAATCAATGCAGGCGGATAAAGCAAGTGATATAATCTCGCATTTGCAAATCGGCCGACACGAGCCGATTCCCTCCACACGCATCTCAACAATCCTATCATGAAGGACATACCACGCATGAACGCCATTGCAGACGTGCAATCCAGCCGCGATTTACGCAACCTGCCGATTAATCAGGTCGGCATCAAAGACCTGCGCTTTCCAATCTCCCTCAAAAGCAAAGAAGGCGAACAATCCACCGTCGCCCGCCTGACCATGACGGTTTTCCTGCCTGCCGACCAAAAAGGCACGCATATGTCGCGCTTTGTCGCTCTGATGGAAAAACAAACCGATGCTTTGGATTTCGATACGCTGCACAAGCTGACCGCCGATATGGTTGCCCTGTTGGATTCGCATTCCGGCAAAATCAGCGTTTCCTTCCCATTTTTCCGCAAGAAAAGTGCGCCTGTCTCCGGCATCCAATCGTTGCTTGACTATGATGTCACCCTGACCGGCGAAATCAAAAACGGTACATACAGCCACAGTTTGAAAGTAATGGTTCCGGTTACTTCATTGTGTCCGTGTTCCAAAGAAATTTCCCAATACGGCGCGCACAACCAACGTTCGCATGTAACCGTCAGCCTGATAGCAAACGCGGATGTAGGCATTGAAGAAATTATCGATTACGTCGAAGCGCAAGCAAGCTGCCAGCTCTACGGTTTGCTCAAACGCCCTGACGAGAAGTATGTAACGGAAAAAGCATACGAAAATCCGAAGTTTGTCGAAGATATGGTTCGCGATGTAGCCACTGCGCTGATTGCCGACAAACGCATTGAATCGTTTGTTGTTGAAAGCGAAAACTTCGAATCGATACACAACCATTCCGCTTACGCTTATATCGCTTATCCTTAAAAGTCGAGCCGAATAGAAACAAAGGCCGTCTGAAAGTTTCAGACGGCCTTTGCATAGATTGAACGATAACATGAGACTATCGGTCATATATGGGCAACCCTATTTCGATATAATTCAAAAGCATTAGATTTCTCTCGCAATATTTAACATAAATTAAGCCGCTTGTTTTGTCCATCATTTATAATGACGGTTCCTCAACGGCATCTCCGTAGATACTATGAAAAAATTCCTTTATTTCCTCATTGCATTTTTAGGCTTGAGCAGCTTCGCATTCGCAGTAGATGCCAATGATTTGCTGCCTCCAGAGCAAGCCTTTGTACCTCAAGTCAATGTAACCGATCAAGGCATCAGCGTGCAGTTCAAAATCGCTGACGGCTACTATATGTACCAGTCCAAAATCGTTGCAGCGACCAATCCTGACAAAGTCTTGGCCGAACCCAAATTCAGCAAAGGCGAAGAAAAAGAAGACGAATTCTTCGGCAAACAAACGGTTTACCACCATACCGCGCAGGTTGACCTGCCTTACAAACAAGCCGCGCCGCAATACAAACTGACGCTGACTTATCAAGGCTGTGCCGAAGTGGGTGTGTGTTATCCGCCTGTGGACACCGAGTTTGACGTAAAAGGCAACGGGGTTTACCAGCCGCAAAGCGACGAGCCGGTTTCTGCCAAAGACCGCTTTTTGCAACCGTCCGCCTCTTCAGACGGCCAAATGCCCACGCAACCCAGTACAAACAATCCCGACAGCAGCCGCTTCAAGCTCTCTTGGGATACTTTAAACGCCAACCTGTTGGCGTTTTTTGTCGCAGGTTTGGGCTTAAGCTTTACCGCCTGTATGTATCCGCTCCTGCCGATTGTTTCCAGCATTGTCGTAGGCGATAAAAAAGCCGGCAAAGGCCGCGCGTTCACCTTGTCTATGGTGTATGTACAAGGCTTGGCATTGACCTATACCTTGGTCGGCGTGATTGCTGGTTTGACCGGCGCGCTGTTGACCGTATGGCTGCAACAGCCGTGGGTCGTACTTGCCGCCGCAGCGTTGATGGTGGTACTGGCTATGTCCATGTTCGGCCTCTTCAATATCCAGCTGCCCAACTCCGTCCAATCCTATTTCCAAAACCAAAGCAACAAACTCTCCGGCGGTAAAATCATTTCCGTCTTCATCATGGGTATTTTGTCCGCCCTGATTGTCGGCCCTTGCGTTGCGCCTCCGCTGGCATTTGCTCTGGGCTATATCGGCCAGACCGGCGATGCCGTATTGGGTGGCCTTGCACTTTATGTATTAGCACTCGGCACCGGCGTGCCGCTCATCATCATCGGCACATTCGGCGGCCATATCCTGCCTAAAGCAGGCGACTGGATGAACGGCATCAAATACGCATTCGGCTTTATTTTACTGGCCGTTGCCGTATATCTTGCCACCCCGCATCTGCCTTATTTCGCAGTAGTCGGCCTCTACACCTTGCTGATGATTGTTCCCGCCCTTATGCTTTTGGCGAAATCCGGCAAACAAAAAGGCCGTCTGAAAACAGTTGCCGCCGTATTGGGCTTTTTACTGCTGATTGGCGGCTCATGGTTTGGCTGGCAAAGCTTTAATAAACAAACCACCGCCCTGCACCACTTCTTAACGCTGGTTCCTCCATCCGAAGCCGGACAAGAAACCGACCACGGCAAGATGTTTACCGATGTCGGCGAACTCAAAGCCGCTATGGATGCCGCTTTGAAAGTCGACCCAAGCAAGCCCGTGCTGATTGATTTCTACGCCGACTGGTGCGTATCCTGCAAAGAAATGGCCGCCTACACGCTCAACCAGCCGCAGGTACACGAAGCAGTCGATATGCAGCGCTTCTTCCAAATCGACGTAACCGTCAACACTCCCGACCATCAGGCCTTACTGAAAGAATACGGCCTCTTCGGTCCTCCGGGCGTGTTTGTTGTCCGCGCCGACGGTAGTCATAGCGAAGCCTTATTAGGCTTTGTCAAACCCGATGCATTCATTGAATGGTATCGCAAAAACGAGAAATAGCCGTCTATAAAAAGGCCGTCTGAAAACAGATTTTCAGACGGCCTTTTCTTATGTTTAAAAATTAAAATTCATCTTGATGCCAACGCGTAGAACGCAAAATGCTGGAATCCACATCTTGAATATTGCGATGACCGGTAAACGCCATGGAAATATCCATTTCTTTATACAGGATTTCCAGCGCACGAGTTACGCCTTCTTCGCCATACGCACCCAAACCATACAGAAACGCCCGGCCTATCATCGTACCTTTCGCACCCAAAGCCCAAGCCTTCAAAATATCCTGACCGCTGCGGATACCGCTATCCATCCAAACCTCGATGTCGCTGCCCACCGCGCTGACCACATCAGGCAAAGCCTTAATGGCAGACACAGTATCGTCAAGCTGACGACCGCCATGATTGGAAACGACCAATGCGTCCGCGCCACTTTTCGCTGCCTTTTCCGCATCTTCAGGTTCCATAATACCTTTGATAATCAGCTTGCCGCCCCACAAATCTTTAATGCGTGCTACATCGTCCCAGCTCAGGCGCGGGTCGAATTGTTCGGAAGTCCATGAAGACAGCGAAGACAAATCACCAACGTTTTTCGCATGACCGACGATATTGCGGAAGGTGCGGCGTTCCGTATTCAGCATTTTCATGCACCATTCCGGTTTGGTCGCCAAATTGATCAAATTGGCAATGGTCGGTTTCGGTGGTGCAGACAGGCCGTTTTTAATGTCTTTGTGGCGCTGACCCAAAACCTGCAAATCGGCAGTCAATACCAAAGCCGAACAATTGGCATCTTTTGCACGCTTAATCAGGTTTTCCATAAACTCGCGGTCGCGCATCACATAAAGCTGAAACCAAAATGGCGAGCTGGTGTTTTCAGCCACATCTTCAATCGAACAAATGGACATGGTTGAAAGCGTAAACGGGATACCGAATTTTTCCGCCGCCCGCGCCGCCAAGATTTCACCGTCGGCGTGCGCCATGCCCGTGAAACCGGTCGGTGCAATCGCCACCGGCATTTTCACATCCTGCCCGATCATTTTGGTCTCAAGGCTGCGTCCTTCCATATTAACCAATACTTTTTGACGGAAACGGATGTCTTTAAAATCCGAAGTATTTTCACGATAAGTGGTTTCCGTCCAAGAGCCTGAGTCAATATAGTCATAAAACATACGCGGCATTTTACGTTTGGCGACAAGGCGCAAGTCTTCGATACAGGTTATTTTGCTTAAATCAGATTTCATGGTCGATTGCCTCTGTTAAGGTAAGATGGATGATTCAAGGCCGTCTGAACATTTCAAACACCTCATTATTTTACTCCATCAAAACAACTAAATTTTAAGAATAATTTTGATAATCTATATCAGTATCAATATTAAATCAAAACATTTTAACCTTGAAATTTGTAGGGTTGATAGCCTTTTTTCAGACGGCCTCAAATTCAAATTGCAGAAAAATAAAGAAAATATTTTCCGATTTAAAAATCAGCCAATGCCACCATTTAAACAAACAATCAAACCGAGCCGCCACATACTTGACTGAAACACTCAGATATTAGACAATCCCCCCACTAATAAAAACGCCACACACAGGCAACCACACCATGAGACTGACTACCAAAGGGCGATTTGCAGTAACCGCCATGATAGATTTGGCGATGAACGCGCAAACCGGCGCTGTCAAACTCAGTGCCATCAGCGAACGACAAAGCATATCGCTTTCCTACCTCGAACAATTATTCAGCAAACTGCGCCGTGCCGGATTGGTTGAAAGCCTACGCGGCCCCGGCGGAGGCTATATCCTTGCCGCTCCCGCCGAGCAAATCAATATTGCACAAATCATCTCCGCAGCCGAAGACCGACTGGATGCCACGCAGTGCGGCAGCAAAGCAAACTGCAACCACGGCGCCCCCTGCCTGACCCATGACCTTTGGGAAAACTTAAACAAAACCATCAATGATTACCTCAGCGGCGTTACGCTGCAAAGCATCATTGAACAAAAAAACTGCAGCGACAGCAGTCATGTCGTTACCTTTACACACATTCATTAAACCGACTTGCGGCAAAGACCGCAGGCAGATGACCAAACGAAAGAGCAAACCATGACCGTCAAAACCCCCGTTTATCTCGACTACGCCGCCACCACCCCCGTTGACAAACGCGTTGCCGAAAAAATGATTCCCTATCTGACCGAAACCTTCGGTAACCCCGCTTCCAACAGCCACGCATTCGGCTGGGAAGCAGAAGAAGCCGTCGAAAAAGCCCGCGCCGACATCGCCGCCCTGATTAACGCCGACCCCAAAGAAATCATCTTTACCAGCGGCGCGACCGAGTCCGACAACCTCGCCATCAAAGGCGCGGCAAACTTCTACAAAACCAAAGGCAAACACCTCATTACCGTCAAAACCGAACACAAAGCCGTACTCGACACCATGCGTGAACTCGAACGCCAAGGTTTCGAAGTAACCTACCTCGGCGTACAAGAAAACGGCCTGATTGATTTGGAAGAACTCAAAGCCGCCATCCGCGACGACACCATTTTGATTTCCGTAATGTGGGTGAACAACGAAATCGGCGTAGTGCAAGACATTCCCGCCATCGGCGAAATCTGCCGCGAACGCAAAATCATCTTCCACGTCGATGCCGCCCAAGCCTGCGGCAAAGTGCCTGTGGACGTAGAAGCCGCCAAAATCGACCTGCTGTCCATGTCCGGCCACAAAGTGTACGGACCCAAAGGCATCGGCGCGCTGTACGTACGCCGCAAACCCCGCGTCCGCCTCGAAGCCCAAATGCACGGCGGCGGCCACGAACGCGGTTTCCGCAGCGGCACCCTGCCGACCCATCAAATCGTCGGCATGGGCGAAGCCTTCCGCATCGCCAAAGAAGAGCTTGAACAAGACATGGCGCACTACCGCAAACTGCGCGACATCTTCCTCAAAGGCATCGAAGGCATCGAAGAAGTCTATATCAACGGCGACCTCGAACACCGCGCCCCGAACAACCTGAACGTCAGCTTCAACTTCGTCGAAGGCGAAAGCCTGATTATGGCGGTAAAGGAACTCGCCGTATCCAGCGGCTCCGCCTGTACTTCTGCCAGCCTTGAGCCAAGCTACGTCCTGCGCGCGCTCGGCCGCAACGACGAACTGGCACACTCATCCCTGCGCATCACCTTCGGCCGCATGACCACCGAAGAAGAAGTGCAATTCGCCGCCGAACTGATCAAATCCAAAATCGGCAAACTGCGCGAACTGTCACCGCTGTGGGAAATGTTCAAAGACGGGATTGATTTGAACTCGATTGAATGGGCGGCGCATTGATTGAATTGAGCAAAATGAAACGCGGACAGTTTGTTTGCGTTTCAGATAGTTAGAAATATTACAAAATGGTCAATTTATATTGGTTAAAAAATTTTTTTTGTGAAGATAAAAAGTTGAAATTAGAGCGCATAATAATCGCATTATTATTATGTCCTTATATATTCAAATTTTTTAATGCCCAAATATTTTTTGATGATAAAAGAAATTTTCAATGGGCTAGTATTGCAGCATTAATAGCATTGTTTTCTGTGGTTATACAGTTTTTTACTAATCAAAAAACTATTGATGCTAATATAACTGCTAAGGCTAGGATAGAGTGGATACAAGCTGTTAGAGATTTAGCAGCAAGATATATCAGCACTGCTTATGAATGTAGAAGAATAATACGTCCATTATATGAAGAGAAATATGAGCAAGGTAAGGGCTCAAAAATTAGTACAGATGAACATAAAGAATTAGAAGAGAAATGGCATAACTTGCTTTATGAATATAATCTAATTTTACTTTATTTTGAAAATGGTACCAAATCAGATAGTTTGAATACCGTTTCTAACAAAGAAATTATTGAATCCATTCATAATTTAAAAAATGAGGTTAAAAAATTTAAAGTGGATGTGAGTAAAGTAGGGATAGAAATTAAGGAAAAACATGATTTTGATGCAAATACTTTCTATTACAAAGGGGTTGAGCCTTTTAGGAATAAAATGAGAACTTATTTAAAAGGCGAGTGGAATAGAGCGAAAAATGGAAAATAAGTAAGTAAATATAGATTGGATTGAAAAGCTAACAAGCCTATCAACCCAACCTATCTAGTGCTGTTTGTATAAAATTAATTAAGAAAGGATTTTTTATGTTGCCATGTATTGCAGATATTCCTGGTTTTGAGGATAGAAGTGTTTGGGGATATGATGAACCGACTAATGAGTTATATATTCAGCTTTATAAAAATGATAGTGATGATGAGGAACCTAACTTTTGGATTATGCAATCCATAGATAATATTGAGTTGTTTTTTATGTCTATTAGTAATGTAACGGGAATTAGTGTTAGTGATGTTTATCTTACACTAGCTGAATTTATACCTGATATGTATGGAAGTTTATCAAATATTTTTGCTAATTATATTCAAGAAGAAATTAATTTTTTCCCTGAAGATACTAAAACTAAATATATAACAAGACATGATGCTAAATTTTATGAAAAGTGTGCCAATTTGTCTAATGTTATTATTTCAAATAAAGCAAGGGAAGCTTTAATGTTGCTGCAATCTGCACATAATTTGGAATTAAGTGCAAATTATAAATAATCAAAAAACTTACCTAGCAAGTGTAGGTTGGGTTGAAAACCCAAAAAGCCTATCAATCTGCTCGAAATGTTGGGTTTAATAACCCAACCTACCTATAAATAAAAAGGTCGTCTGAAAATCCCAAAGACCTTTTCAGACGACCTAAAAGCCACCACATTAAAATCAAGGATATAAAACCATGAACGAACAAGATTTAGATTTGGATAATCTCGACAACCTGCTTGAAGATTTTGACGACGTTACCGTGGAAGGCGGCGTCGATTCAGAAAACGACGACGGCTGCGAAGGCGGTGCGTGTAAAATCTAAACTTCAGGCCGTCTGAATATTCGTAAACAAACCATTTACACCACTAAAAACACAAAGGAAACCACATCATGGCATACAGCGATAAAGTTATCGACCACTACGAAAACCCCCGCAACGTCGGTACTTTCGACAAAAACGACGAATCTGTCGGTACCGGCATGGTCGGCGCACCAGCCTGCGGTGACGTAATGCGTCTGCAAATCAAAGTAAACGACGAAGGCATCATTGAAGACGCGAAATTCAAAACTTACGGTTGCGGTTCTGCCATCGCTTCTTCCAGCCTGATTACAGAGTGGGTCAAAGGAAAAAGCTTGGATGACGCACTGGCAATTAAAAACAGCGAAATCGCTGAAGAATTGGAATTACCTCCAGTTAAAATCCACTGTTCCATTTTAGCTGAAGATGCAGTAAAAGCAGCCGTTGCCGACTATCGCAAACGTCAGGAAAATAAATAACTGGATTCAGCGAACCTTTGTCAGCAGGTACTCCCAAGATTCCTGGTAAGTCTTCGAGAAAAGCAAATCTGGTGGTTTATTCTTTTCTTCTTTTGTGGGACAAAACCAAGTATGCAGAAACTTAATCGTTTTAAAGTTGCTACCAAGTTTGGGACCACTACCAATCTATCCCCTCTCCCCGCGGGAGAGGGTTAGGGAGAGGGCAATAAGCCACAGCTTATATTTAGTTGTTATGCCTGCAAAATTAAAGAAGACGATATGCCTTTTACTGATGAAGAAGTCCAATCCCTACTTGCTGTCAAAGGCATAGGCAAGACCATATTGCAGCGTTTGCAGCAAATGGGGTTAGATGATATTGCCAAGCTGACAGTGGCAGATTTGGACGATATTTTGGAACAGGGCGCACAATTGACCGGCTCAACCTGTTGGAAAAACAGTCCGCAGGCAAAAGCCGCCATTGCCGCCGCAATAGAGTGGGCAAAACAGCGTTTTCAGACGGCCTTATAATCAAGATGCCGTCTGAAATAAAAAACAGGCAAAACAGAAAATGATTGCGAAATGAGGAAAAAAGCATGATTACCATCACAGAAAACGCAGCCAAACACATCAACGGCTACCTGACCAAACGCGGTAAAGGCTTGGGTGTGCGCTTGGGTGTGAAAACCAGTGGCTGCTCGGGCATGGCATACAATCTTGAATTTGTCGATGAAGTGAACGAGGATGACCTGATTTTTGAAGAACACGGCGCGCGCGTTTATATCGACCCGAAAAGCTTGGTTTATCTAGACGGCACGCAAGTCGATTACACTAAAGAAGGTTTGCAGGAAGGTTTCAAATTTGAAAACCCAAACGTTAAAGACTCCTGCGGCTGTGGCGAGAGTTTCCACGTTTAAAATATAAAAAATGGCGGGAAAGTATCAAAACCATCCCGCCATTTTTTGGCTTCTTGCCTATTATAGCTACCCTTGCCTTTTCTTTTTCGTTCTACTTTGTGTCGGAACAAATCAGATTTGACTAAGGCTTTTAAGGCATTGTCTCGTATCTTGCCTTTATTGTGTTGCACCTTACCGGTCATATTGTTTTCCTTTCGTATAAACAGTTTCCGGATTATATCGTAAAATAATCCTCTTCTTTAGATTTTTTCCTTTAATATCATGTCTCAATACTTCAACCTCTTCCAGCTTGAGCCATCTTTCAATATTGATACCGAAGCACTCGAACAGACCTATCGAGCTTTAGCAGCCCGTTTTCATCCCGATAAATTTGCTTCTGCTTCAGCTTTTGAGCAGAAACAAGCCGTTATGATGTCTTCTACAATTAATGATGCCTACCGCACATTAAAAAGCCCTATTGATCGGGCTGCTTATCTCTTGAAAAGCCAAAATATCGATGCTGATGCACCTGAACACACTTCGTTTTCACCAGAATTCCTCATGCAGCAGATGGAATGGCGGGAAACATTGATGGATGCTCAAATGGAACAAAACCATGATACCATCCGAGCACTGGATCAAGAAATCCAAGAAGTACAAAACAACCTATATCAAGATTTGCAACAAGCATTTGAACAACAGGATTATGAATCAGCCGCACAATGGGTACGGCATGGACGCTTTCTTAATAAGCTTCGCAATGAAATTGCTTCAATCTTATAAAGTACATATGCTGTTACATTTGCCTAAGTTTTATAGCAAATGATTTTATATGTAAAACAAAAACCGTATCAGATTTATCTGATACGGTTTTCTTATATTAACTACCGATTAGCGTTTTTTACCGGTAACAGTAGCAACAGCCAAGTTTTCGTTACGTTTCAGAGAAACGCTTTCAACACCTTCTGGCAATTTGATGTCTGACAAGTGCAGAATGTCACCGGCAACTACTGATGCACAATCCAGTTCCAAGAAAGCAGGAATGTTTGCAGGCAAAGCAACTACTTCAACAGAAGTGTTCAACAGAGATACGCGGCCACCTTGCAATTTAACAGCTTGAGAGTTTTCAGCGTTAACAATGTGCAGAGGAACACGGATGCGTACAGGTTGATCAGCTTTTACAGCTTGGAAGTCGATGTGTTGAACTTCGCGACGGAATGGGTGCATTTGGAAGTCACGCACGATAACGTCTTTAGTTTCACCGTTCAAAGACAGTTTAATCAAAGCAGTATGGAAAGATTCTTTTTCCAATGCGTAGAATACAGTTTTGTGGTCTACAGCGATAGCAACAGGCTCTTGACCTTCACCGTACAGAATGCCAGGGATTTGGCCTTCGCGACGCAGGCGGCGGCTCGCACCAGTGCCTTGGGCTTCGCGAACAGAGGCTTGAATTTCGTAAGTCATGTTTAATACTCCAATTTAGATAAAATCGTCGTCATCGGCCGCGACCAGCTTAAGACGACATCGGGTTATGGCAGCAACATGCCGCCAGTCATCACATCCTCATTGAAAAGATATGAGACGGATTCTTCATTGCTGATACGGCGTACCGTTTCAGCCAGCAAACCGGCAATGGTAACTTGACGGATGCGTTCACATTTTTTAGCTGCTTCAGACAACGGAATCGTATCTGTCACAACTACTTGGTCAATTTCGGAAGAAGCAATTCGATTCACTGCTTCGCCGGAGAATACTGCATGGCTGGCGTATGCCAGTACACGATCCGCACCGCGCTCTTTCAGGGCAACAGCCGCTTTACACAAGGTGTTTGCCGTATCGATCATATCATCTACGATTAAGCAAGTACGGCCTTGAATATCACCAATAATATTCATCACTTCAGCCACGTTGGCTTTAGGACGACGTTTATCAATAATGGCCAAATCAGCATTTAAAGATTTAGCAACAGCACGTGCACGTACAACACCACCGATATCAGGGCTGACAACAGTCAGATTGTCGATACGTTGTTGTTTAATATCGTTCAATAAAATCGGGGTAGCGTAAATATTATCTACCGGAATATCGAAGAAACCTTGAATTTGATCGGCATGCAAGTCAACAGTCAATACGCGGTCGATACCTGCTGAGTACAACATATTCGCTACCAATTTAGCAGAAATCGGTACACGAACAGAGCGAGGACGACGATCTTGACGCGCATAGCCAAAGTAAGGAATCGCGGCAGTAATACGACCGGCAGAAGCACGTTTGAGTGCATCGGCCATAGTCAAAATTTCCATCAGGTTGTCATTGGTTGGCGCACAGGTAGGTTGCAAAATAAACACATCGCGACCACGCACATTTTCCAACAATTCAATGGCTACTTCGCCATCAGAGAATTTGGAAACAGTGGCTTCACCGAGTGAAATATCCAAATGTTTGACAACACGTTGCGCCAATTCCGGATTTGCATTACCGGTAAACACCATTAAACTGTCATAAGCAGCCATATCTTCACCTGATTCTAGATTTGATTTACGCGCAGAAAACATTACGCTTCCCTTTGCCCCATGTCTAAGACACTAATTATGCAATTATACGCGTAAAGACGGGTAAAAAGAAGTTTTTCAGCGTTATTTTGCTCTTAGCGTAAAAAAGCGTGTAAGAAAACTTACACGCTTTTATTTGGCTGGGGAGGAAGGATTCGAACCTTCGCATGCTGGAATCAAAATCCAGTGTCTTAACCGCTTGACGACTCCCC